>CABRLT010000008.1 GCA_902471785.1 uncultured Collinsella sp. | reverse complement strand
CAAGCCGGACGGCCGCGGCCGTGGCGATAGCGAACGCAGCCTAAAGCGCGCCCGCCGCAAGGTCAAAAAGCTGCGGAAGATAGATCCCGAGCCCAGCGACAAGATCATCCTGTTGCCCAAGCATGTCATCAATCGTCGCGATGCGGGCCACGGTTTTGGCTATTACGACGTAGAGCCGTGCGCCTTTACGCGCAGTGGCGTACAAAAGTCAGGGGAGGACGCGTGTGCTGAGGTATACCCGTGGGAACTGTTCCTACTGAACGAGGAGCCTGCAAGCGTCGTTCTGGGCTATCGCGTATGGCTCGGCGGCGAATGGGACCTATGCGAACGTTATCGCTTTTTGGCTGTAGTGTGCGCCAGCGCGCTGCATCGCGTCCGCGAGCAAAAGGAGCTGCGCAAGTGTCTCAAGAAGGACGATGCAGCCTGTGACATGGACGAGGACGAGGCGATCGAAGGTGTTCGCCAAGACGTGCTGTATCCCGAGGAAGTGATCAACGCAAAGCTCGGCGGCTATTGGGATGCGAGCCTGGGGCTCGATCTGCCCTGGAAGGACGAGCATTTCGAGACCTGCGTACGGATCGACAGGGCAATCGATGACCTGCTTGCCGAGGAGACGAAGCGTTGTGCTGCGGAGCTTGGGAGGAAGCTCGAGCGCGGGTATGAGAAGCGCGGGGAAGTGGCTCCATGCTAATCTGGCACAGGCAAAAATAAGATATAGATTGTCGAGGCTATCTGCGGGGTTATCCTGGCTTGCAGATGAATTGGATACAAGAGGGAAGCAATTATGGAAAAACCAAAAAAATGGGCGCGGGAAGAGACGCTTGCGGCCCTGTACCTCTACATTTCTTTGCCATCAAATATGGTTGACGATACGAGCAAGGATGTCTAGGCGCTATCTGAAGCAATTGGCAGAACGGCCAATTCAGTTGCTATAAAAATCCGCAACCTTAAATCTCTTGATAAACGGATTCGCGTCGATGGCAAGGTCGGGATGAGCCATACGAGCAAAATGGATAGGATGGTTTGGGATGAATACTGCTCCGCTGGGGCTGAACTTGTTGATGAGGCTAAGGCAGCGACGGAAACTTTGCTTAATCATCCCGGTTCCAAGGGATTGATAAGCGATGAGCTAAAGAGCGTGCTCACGGATGGTTGCCCGGAGGGAAAGGAGTACAAAGTGCTCGTTTCCAAGAGGTCGAATCAGACCATTTTGAGAAAGGTCTTGCTCGCCAACTATAATTCGAGATGCTGCTTGACGGGGCTGACAAATGAGAAATTACTTGTCGCAAGCCATATCAAGCCATGGAAAGTCGCTGATCCCAAAACGGAGCGTCTTGCGCCTGATAACGGCTTGCTTCTAAACGCATTGCACGATAAAGCGTTTGATATGGGGCTTATCACTATCACAAAAGATTATAAGATCGTTGTATCGAGCATGATTGGACATGAGGCGCCTGAGGACGAGTATTTGTGGCGTTACAACGGAGAAGCGATTGCGCTGCCAAATCTATTTCCTCCGCGAGCCGAATTCATCGAGTATCACAACGACATGGTGTTTAAAGGCTAGAAATCTGCCTTGTAGTTTGATTGCGTCAGATGGCGATTGCTGGCCGTTTAGCCCTTCCGTTTTTTCTGGTACTCTAAAAACATTAGTTCCGACGGCTTGGGGTTCCAATCGCTGGCATACTTATCTGCCTTTTCTAGCCACCAGGCAAGTCGATCGTCTTCCGCAATATCTTCTTCCCAGTACTCTTTAAACAGTGCGCTATCGAGGTCGTGCGCCGCATCGCTCATTGGTTTTTGAAGTCTGATAATGCCTTGACTGTTTCCAACGCTGCCAGCTGAGAAGGTATCGCGGGCGTTATAAAGAAGGACTCCATGATATGTCATGAAATACATGGCGACATCGCAGTATGCGGAAGTCTTCGTCCTGCCTTTGCCTCCTGAGCCGGTTGCGACAACCGCCGGAATCAGGAGAATCGCTTCGGCTCGATATCTCTCTTTAAGGTCATCGGATAAATCGGGATACGCAATCAGATTGATATCCGTTGAGTGGTCGTTTCCGGTAGCGGAGTCTTCAAGCCACCAAAGCCTTCCGTTCTGGCCATCTTTTTCATGAATTTTCCGAGCGTATTTCCGTATATAGGGCATTTTATCCATGATATCGAGTTTGCGAAAGCTGTCATAGGAGATGCCCATTTGCTCGAACAACGAATCTTTGGTGCCCGTCATATCAACTTGAAAACGCGGCTCATGAGAGGTGCGGACATGGACAACGCAGTCTTCGTATTTCCCCCAACGTGATTCTGGAGTTCCCCCCATTTTGCCAAACATTAGATAAACGATTTCAACACGTTCATCGCGTCTCGTTTCGCGAATCGAGTTCGCAATTGAGGTCCAATTGTCTGCTTTGGTAAACTTTACTTCAACGCCGAATTTGCCACACGGGATATCGGGAAAAGCTTGGCCGCTGGGGGATAAGCTGACATCGTAGCCATGTCCGGCCTCTCCAGCTTCCAGAATCTCGTTATGCAAGAGTTCCCTAACGCGTTGTTCGTAAGAGAGTGCTTCGGTTTGCAAGGAATGAAGCCAAACGCTTGCATTCGGTAGCTGCATATCATGCGTCAGTTGTTTCGCGACATTGTCCAGGATCCGTTCAAACTGCGTCTGGTCCATTCTGTTCGGAACCTCCCAATACCAAGGCGACTTGTTTTGCTAGTTGCCATGCTAGTACAGGGGGGACTGCATTGCCAATCTGTCTTTCGGTTTCTCTGAGTCCAGAAAGAAACTGAAAGCTGTCAGGAAAGGACTGAATTCTGGCCGCTTCCCTCATGGAGATTCGTCTGGGCAAACTGTAGTGATACTGTATGTTGCCGTGGCATTCTGCTCTGATTGTGTAACCTGGCCTATCGGCAATCAAGTGTCGGTTGCCTTGCTCTCCGGAGCGTTTTGCCTTGCTCCATATGTGCGAACTCTCCTTATCCCATGGCTTTTCAGCCAAGTCGTCAATGGCCTCTTTTGCGGTAATTGGATTATTTGGGGTTGTTTCATCGGGCGCTACAAAGTCCGGAAGATCGTTTCTGGTTCCAACAATGAATACCCTGTCGCGAGTTTGTGGAACACCGTATTTTGAAGCGTCGTAGCGATGGATGTCGAGCTTATAGCCCAAGGTGCCAAAATCCTCAAGGATTTTGCTAAATGAATCGCTATTGGTTTTAAGCAACAGACTGCCAACATTTTCAGCAACGAATACCTTGGGGCTAGTTCGCCTAACAGCTTCGACGATTGCCGTGTAAAGACTACTGCGCTCGCCCTTGATGCCACGCATTTTTCCGTTAATGCTAATGTCTTGGCATGGAAAGCCGCCAATTACAACATCGACACTCTTCGGAAGAAGGTCGATTTTTTCATTTATGTCGCCTTGAATGATGCTGCCTAGGTTGTGCTCATATGTTTTGCATGCGGCAATGTTTAATTCGTTAGCCCAAACAATTTTAAAGGGAAGTTTGCCGTATTTCGTGCCTAGGAAGGAGAAGTCTCCGGTAAAGCCCAAGTCTAGGCCTCCGCATCCAGAAAAGAGACTTGCTACGGTCCATTCTGCGTGTTGCGGACTGGGATAGGGCTCGCACTCGTCAACAACCCAGTTTCGGCCAATTTTGTGCGCAGAAAAGAGCTTGCCTTGTTCCGCTAGCCGGCGTACGGTATCGCTGCTGCGGCCGTTTGCTTCGGCGTAGTCTTTTAGAGAAATAAGCAAAAAGGCCCCTTTCAAGAAACACATAATTACACGATATCGTGTATATGCAATAGTAGCAGTATGATTATTATGGTTATTTACCAGCTGTTATTATAAACGCATAATAGCCGTTATGGCAGCAGCTGCGCTATTTGTGCGCAATTTACAGTGAGTGACATTCGGTAATAAAAGAACGATGTCGACATGGCGTGCGCTGAAGCTATCCTCGACGTGCGTTATTTTTCGCATGCTAAGTCGATTGTGTCGCGGGAAGGCGCAATCGACGGCAATCATTAAAAACCTACTCCCAATGCCCGCGACGTCCACGACCCAATGCTGCTCTGCAGCCTGCTGCTCGTGGTGCCCCTGGTCCTCTGCGATGGTGTAGGGGCCATTGGGCAGAGAGACGCCGCTACCGCCGTTTATCATATCGTTGTGGACCCAAGCGTCTGCGGCTGACTCGGAATAGAACGGTCCGACATTACCGTTATGGGTGACGATTCAATTGCGCTCGTGGCGCGTATAAACGATGTTTGGCGTCTATACTTGGTCATAATCCACCTCTCAATGGCCCTGCTCGGGTATCCATTTCTTCTGAGACTCTGTGGGCTTCAATCCGTTGCCGTTGGACTCCGTAGACTTGCCGTTGCTGGCTTTGCATGGAGTTGCCTGGATGGGCGTCGAGCTTTTGCTCTCGTTGCTGCGGCGTGTGCAGGCGCCATAGCCACCGTTACGATTGCGAGCAGTTTGGTCCTCATATCGTCCTCCATAGATATTGAATGCCACATTGAATTATCGGATAGCGTGGGGACAAACCGAAGCGCATGCTCTCAATCGCCTGCAGTGTCAACGATCCAGTGCTGTCCTGTGACCTGCTGCTCGTGACGGCGCTGGTTCTCGGTGATGGCGCAAGAGCTGTCGATAACGAATCCAGCGATGCCACCATTTTCAGCATCGTTGTCGCACCATGCCCGTGTAGCTGCTTTGGGGTGGAACGGTCCAATGCTGGTCTGCCGTGATTTACCCAGTAGCGTTTATGGTGCGTATAGACGATGCTGGGCACCCGTATCTGATCCAAGGCGATTCAAGTTTGCCACGAGCGCACCCTAATAGCCATTACGTCGTATACCAGTTGTGCTACTCTTTTTGTGAGCGGCGGAGCCCTTTATGGATGGCTTCGCCGTTCACCGTTAAATAGCGGCACTTTCAATCTCATGGATATATCGACTGAATAAAATGTTGATTGTTCAGATTGGAGGCGGCTATGGTTCAACCGAAAACCCAAGGAAATCACCGAGCATATCCAAAGGAGCTGGCGATATATGTCGAGCGCATCCTATTGGAGGAAACCGATGCTTGGCTTGGAAAAGGTTTGAGCGTTTCGGACATAGTGACGGAGCTTAAAGCTCGTTATGGCTATGAAGTTAAGCGCGACACAGTGCAGGGCGTATTGAACGCACTTGTTGATTCTGGATCAAAAAAGCCTTCGCTCTGCAATAATGCGGGCGCCAGTCCGTTAACCGAGATGAATAGCATCGATCTCGACAATAGTTGTCTGAATCCGTTCTACACGGTGATTGCAAGTCGATTGGCTTGTAAGGGCGAGCGGCTGACGAATGGCGATGGGGAATCTGCACCTAAAAATGCGAAGCGCCTGTACAGCATAGAGCGTCAAATTGATAGTGCGCAAATTGAGCATCTGTGCCGTCTCATTGAAGCCTCTACGGGCGTAGGTGGAGCCGACGTACTTGAGCATGCAGTTCTTCGCCTGCTGTGCGGCGAAGAAAGGCGGCAGATTGAAGATCGATTGGATCAAGAAAACGCCCTGCTCAAAAACGGCAGAATTACAAATGTGGAAGCAACTCTTGCAAATTTGAGGTTATTGGAAAAGGCCATTAGCCAAAGACAGAAAGTCCGCTTTCGAACTTCTGATAAGGGGCGATTGCATAGTCATACGCCATATCATCTATGTATGCACGATGGCTGCTACTACTTGTTTGTGGGCCACAAGGGTGCCGCAAGGTCTTTTGACGCAATTCGAGTTGATAGCCTGCGGGATATAACCATTGCTGGACCATCGGACGATGCAAAAGGTCATTTTGAGGCGATGGCCGAAGAGGCAAAAAGGTTCTCCCGTGCTGGCGTGAACAGGATGTTTAGTGACGACATCGTTACGGTTCGCGTAAGGTGTCATAACCAATCAAAGGAGAAGTATCTTTTAGCCGAATTTGCCGGAAACGATGGGTTTCGGCGCGAGACACAGGACGGCCATCCAAATCCAGAGTATTCGTTTATGGCATCGTATGATGGCATGAAAACATGGGCAATGAAGTGGCTTGATGTGTTTGAGATACTTCAACCAAAGAAATTGCGCGATGACGTCGTGGACATCATTGGACATAAATGTATCTATGTGAGTGCGAGGACTGATTCAAATGACCCCTGCTGAGAAAAAGCAAGCAATTGGCGATGCGTTGGATTACTGGTATTTGCTTGATTTTTTAAGCCAAGGTGACCAACCCGAAGATAAAGAGGACCCGCCTAGGCCCAGAAAAGGAATGCTCGATGACTGCTTTGTTCCAAAGGGGCGGGATGGTCAGGATTTACAGTCGCCTTTTGAAGAAGCGAGAGAGCGCGCGGATAGGGCTACAAATGGCGAGAACTGGCCGATCTCAACGATTTATTGTCACCTTGGTTCTGTTCCTCGCGAAACGGTCATGACTTATCTTGCGGAAAAACCGGGGAATGAAATCGAAAAAGAGGACGAATGTGTGACGGTCGCGCTATTGGGCGTGAGTCCTGATGGGCGATTTGTCAGCTTTGAGTTGTCCTCCTTATTTTGGTGGTTGAAGAGGGGTGCCGAGCATAATCCAAATGCTGTCGACAGTCTCGAAAAAGAGCAGGAGGGCATCTGCGAGAAACTCAATGAAAAACTAGACGGAACAAAGCTGACATATGGTGTCATTAGAGGCATTGTCGATAGTTACGTCCGACCAATGATTGAGGGGATTGCCAGTCGCCTTCCCGACGGTGACGGGGCTGAACGTATCAGCGAGTGGTGTTCAAGGCTGCTTGTTGAATATAGAGCAATGAAACCAAAGGACAACGGGGACGATGCGTGTCCAGTGTTCGAGCAAGCGCTCTGTCACTCATTTTTCGCAAAAGATATTTCCCGGATAAATGAGCAGTGCAATAAGTCAGGGTCTTTCGACGATTTTTGTGAGGGCCCGTTGTCTCTTGTCGCCGCTTACCTTGAAGGTGGCTTAAGGGATGAACCTGCCTGCGGAGAGGTCGATCTTCTGGGCGGCGAGGGCGATGATGATCTGGCTGTTCGCGCAGACTTCTTTTCTGAAGTGCTGGGAGCGGGCTCTACGCCTATCGGTCGCTGGCCGAGTAAATACTCCTTGAGCTTGATGCAGCAGGTGGCGGTAAATCTTGCGGTTGGCCGTGGTGGTTCGACGCGCAAATACCCCGCAAACGACGTTATGTCGGTAAACGGTCCTCCGGGCACGGGAAAAACAACCCTGCTTAAAGATATCGTCGCGGCTAACATTGTCGAAAAAGCCCGCCTGCTGTGTGAATATGACAAGCCCGATGACGCCTTCGAAGAGGTGGGGCTGAGCAAACGATATCTCCAGTACGCCAAGAATCCTTATCGCTTCAAAAGGGATCGAACCGGAGATGCGATTAATAATCTCAGCATTCTGGTCTGCTCGACAAACAATGCAGCAGTTGAGAATATCGCCAAAGAGCTTCCTGATGGGAAAGCGTTCTTGGAAGGTATTAGCGAATCTGAGAAAAAGGAGTTTTTAGAGTCAGATTTATCCAAAATTAGCTGGGGAAAGAAAAACGAGCAAAAAACGGTAGACGATCTCTATTTCTCTTCGGCGCTCGTAGACGGTGAGGGGAAGCTGCGTGACCCTGAGTATCCTGGACTTATGGTTGCGGCATGCCTGGGAAACCGAAGGAATATCAATAGTTTTGTAAAGTGCGAGCTATCTTCGCTGCAGTTTAAAGGCGGGCTGGGAAGGGGCGGACGTTTTTCTAAGGCGAAGAAGCTGTTTCTTGCTCAATACAAAAAGGTAGCCGATCGATTTAACAGAATGGAGGAGCAGGCAGTAAGGGAGCGCGAACTTCAGAACCGCAAGAAGTGCTTGTCCCAATTGAATTGTAAGTGTCAAAAGGACGAGCGAAAGATAATTGAAGAGCTGACAATCGAAACGGCGTGCCTGCCTCATCCTTTTGAAGGCGGTACTGTAGGCGATGCCCGGAAATATCTCGATGACATTGCGAAGGATACCGCTGATTATGAGGCGAGAAGGAATAGGCTTGAAACAGAATTGCGCGATGCGGAAGAAAAGGCCAGTGGGCTGATCGGGTGGATCTATAGGGGTCGCTTGTCCGATAGCCTCGAGAAGCTCGATTCCTTTATGCAGAAAACCAAACCGGAGCGGAAGCTTGTTGCGCTGTGTACGACATTTGAGAGCAAATACGAAGAATTAGAGAATGAAAAGAAGAAATTGGTCTCTTTGCAGGTGGAGATTAAGGGGTTAGAGGACGTAGTCAAGGGCGCTAAATTTGTCGAGACGATTGATGAGCGTTTTGTTGAGTCTATCTCAAAGGGGGATAGCGAAAGCCGAAAGAGCGCTCATCTATATAATCCATCCGATGACGATGAACTAAAAAAGGAGCGTAACCTGCTATTTCTGTACGCGCTGCAAGTGACACGCGAGTTCATCCTTGAATCAAAATGCATGCGGAACAACATTACGCTTCTACGAACATACTGGGGAGCCAAAGACATAGGCGCCGATTCTGGTAAAAAGGAGTTGATAGAGTTCACGCAAGCCGACAGCCGGAAGATGGTCCCTGTGCTTTTTCGGGCGCTCGGTCTACTTACTCCAGTGATCTCTTCCACATTTGCGTCGATTGGTCGCATGCTTGAGGATGTTCAGATTGGTGGGGCGGATCCGCTGTTTGGCTTGCTGATTATAGATGAGGCTGGACAGGCGGTGCCGTATGCCTCTCTGGGTGCCCTTGCTCGCAGTCGACGTGCAATGATTGTCGGTGACCCTTCTCAAATCGAACCTGTGATTACGGGGGATGTTAAGGAGCTCCGCGCTGCCCTCGGTAACAAAGTACTATTACCGTTTAAGGGGGATATGGCTTCGGTCCAACGACTTGCCGATGCCGTTAACCCCTATGGCCATCTGCGTACTGATGGCGAGTTTGATCAATGGATTGGCTGCCCGCTTGTAGTCCACCGTCGTTGTATATCGCCTATGTTCGACATCTCAAATGCAATTTCGTATCAAGGCTCCATGCTTAATGAGACTGCCAATCCAAAGGAGAACCTTGCCGAGAGTTTTTATCTAAAGTCCTCGCAGTGGATTAATGTTGCGGGATTTGAACGCGGCGATCGCGACCATTATGTTGATTCTCAGGGCGACAGGGTGTACGAGATTGTCGAGGACGCTTTTATTAAGGCCGTAGCTGCGGCTGAGAAAAAAGCTCGCGAATCGGGCAAGTCCGAAGGACGTGTTATCCCAAGCCTCTATATTATTTCTCCGTTTAAAACCGTTGTCGGAGGGCTTCGGGATCGTCTGTCAAATGATAGGCCTGAAGTGGTTGACAAGGAAACGTGGCACTATTTTGTAAAGCATAATATTGGTACGGTTCATACGTTCCAAGGCAAAGAAGCTCATCAGGTGATATTTGTCTTAGGGTGTGATACAAGTCGCGGCTGTGAGGGCGCAATCAAGTTTGTAAACCCAAATATCGTGAATGTTGCGGCAAGCCGAGCCAAGTATCGCCTTTACGTTATTGCTGACTACACAGCGTGGAAGATCAACAAGAACGTTGCAACGATGAAACGAATTCTCGATACGGCATGGGTTGCGCATTGGGAAAATTACCAGAAAACAGGTGCCATCGAGGAACTCAATGCAGCCAAGGATATGCTGCCGCGAGGAGAATCTCTTCCAAGGGAGGCGGCTGGCGCGGACGAGGGACATGTCAATGAAGATAACAATGAAGATGATTGGTGCCCTGATGTAAGCACCGATTCCTATTTGGACAATGTGAGCGAAGCGTTCAAAAGCTTTAATCTGGATGCAGGAGACTGTCGAATCATAGGCTTCTCTTCGCGCGAAGCTCTTCAAAGCGCATTCGCTGATTGCGTGTGCGACCAAAATGGCAAAAATAGGGTGCTTGAGAATATCGAGCAGGGGCTTCTTCTGTGCAAGATATTTGGCATTGGCAGTGTTGGTACCGATAACGATTCAGATTGCGCATTTTGCCTGCTAATGTTCTGCCGTGCGGCAGAGAGATACTTGCGTTTGAAATTGCTGCCGGCCTTGAAGGCCATTGCTCCCGATTATGTTGTTGCAAGAAAGCCGCTCAAGGAGCTTGAGGGGCTCAACCTTGGTCAATACGGAAGGTTAATCGCAAAAAAGAGCGAGCTGCTGTCCTCCTCTGTTCGAGTTGAAAATGCTGAACTGACGCAGGCATCTGAGGGGGATTGGTGGAAGACGCTCGGCAAGACGCTGGACATATTCACTCAATTTCGTAACAGCGCCTGTCACACTGACCGAAAAGAGACGGTTTGCGCGGACGAGGTCCGGCTGGCGCTTCAATGTCTTTTCACTGCTTTTCAGCTTGATAAACATGGCCATAAGAGTGTGGAAATCATGCGAGAGGGTGTTACCTACGAAGCGGCTTTTGCAGGAGTCGGGCGTTTGCCGGCGATGACTGATGAAACGGGTTCTGTAGAAGCCAAGGGTGATGCAGCCACCGAAAGCGGGGGTACTGAGGCGGCTCCTGCAGTTAATACGGCTGTGCCGGAAGGTTGCTACTCAATGGCCCAGGCAAAGGCTAAGGGCTATGTTCCGATTTCGACAATACTGAAAGGCTCAGGGATTAAGTCCGCAAAGGCCAACGCTATTCTGATGAAACGAGGGTATCTGCGGCTTTACGATGAGGGTGAAGAGAGCGTGCAGCAATGCAAGGTTCCGTCCGATGAGGGATTAGAGCTGGGCGCAGTCATCGTACGCGGAGAAAAAGAGAGCGGTGAAGTGTACTACTATGCGCGATACCCGCAAGCGAAGGCCAAGGAGATATGCGATCTAATTGAATCTCTAATTGAGCTTGGGTAATGAGTTAACTCAAAGAATACGCACGCTTTAGAGTTAAACCCGCAATCTATCGCTATATAGCGGTAGATTGCGGGTTATTTTTTATCTCTTTTCACTATTCTGCAGGTGCCAGTTGCTCGAAGGGAGATTCAAAGATGTTTGAGCCCAATTGTATTTTTATTTGCGATGAGTCGAATGAAGCGGACCTCACGTGCACGCTGCTGCAGATGAGGCAGAAAGTCGACGAGGCAATTGACCTTGCCTATGAGCTCGAGGACTCCTCTGTTGCTTGCAAGGGGGTTGTCGATGGTTTGTTAGCCACATGGGAGTCGTTGTGCTACAGCAATGCCGCCGTCCATGAGCTTGTTCAGTCTATTTCGCTTGAGCGTAAAGAGGCTTTGCGATTTGACGAATTGCAAGTGGGCGATGATGGGGTTCCCGAGCGGTCTATATGCCGGTAGTAGCGTTTATTGGTGCCTCTCAGGCCGTCGCTTCTGTTGAATCTCCCTCGTAGACAGAATTCTTCTTACATTAGCTTACGAACATATCCCCTTTTGAAAGGAAGATCATGAACACTTCTATCAAAATTTCGTCCAGCGCCGTTGATGTTGCCCCTGGAACCGCCAAGGGTGAGGTCGTCAAGCTCGTACAGGGCGCGCTGCTTATTGCCGTCGCTGCATTCGTCGCTGCCTACATTGCCTCTGTCGCCGCTCCGTTTTGCGTCTGGAAGGGCGAAGTCGTGCTGTTCTCGAACGATTCGTTCCATACCGCCTACTCCGTTCCCGCAATTGCGGAGTACGCGTCGGCGGCGCCTGGGTCCGATTGGATGTCGTGGCTCGTGGCTGCGCTCATCGCGGCGTACCCCGCCTACCATGCTGTTTGGCGCGTTCGCGAGGGGTTTGGGCTGAGCTGCGAGGCGCCGGTGTTCAACAAGTGCGTGTCGCGATTTCTCGCTGCGGTGAGCGCCTGCCTGCTGCTGTCGATGCTGTTCATGGGCTATGGAACGGTCTGGCTCGTCAACGGCAGTGCGATGGGCGACCAGAGCCTTGTCGAGGCGGGACACCGCGCATGGAACGTTTCTATCTTGATGATGCTGGGCTGTGCCCTGATGAGCCTGTTCAAGTGGTTCGTAGCCAAGGGTCCCGGACGCAACTTTGGCAGCGGCTTTGCTATCGAGCTTGTCCGCCTCTCCGATGTTCTGCTGAAGCGCGCGAGCTCGAATCTGGTGCTGTGCTACGTGGCCGAGCTGTTGGCCTGCGTGTTGGCGCTGGTCTTCATTGCCGTGGCCTATGTCGCCGTGAGCGTAGCTATCGCGCTTGTATTCACGGCCGTCGCCTTGGTGGCGTGCCTTGCCGGGCTTCCTTTTCTGCTCGCCGGCATGTCGCATAGGTAGCGGGGGAGGGTTACTCCCAATTGTCTACGGAGTCCACGCCCGGTGCCGCTCCGTGGCTGGCGGCTCGGTATGGCTTTGCCGCGATCCGATAACAAATGGCCACGGGGCGACCGCGCAGGTTCTTGCCGTAGCGTGAGAAAAACTTGCAAGAATCGCAAGTTCTTGTCACACGATGAGAAAAACTTGCAAGTATTTGCCGATCACTATTCTCCCTTTCCTTTTCTTAAGCGGCATGGACGCCGCCGCCTTGACCGCCCTGCGCGAGTTTTTGTCCGCACGGGATGGTATTCAACACATGTAACAACTAAATCGGAGGTTTGACCATGGCTACGTGGGATCTCAACTGTCAATCGATTTCGTCGTCTGCGGACGACAAGGAGCTCGCTCCCTATCTTGCACGTCAAAAGGCGATGCGCGAGTTTTTTGAGCGTGCGCTGTTTGCCCCCAAGGATCAGGACAACAATGGCCTGTACTTTTTGGGCGCCACGACGGGATCGGGTAAAAATTATACGGCCGAGCAGGTCACGGCCGACCTGATTGCCGGTGGCTGGGACGATTCGGGCTGTTTTAACAAGTGTCCGGGCCGTCGTTACCTGGTGTTTGTGGTGCCGGGTAAGGACAACCGTGACAACTACGTTGCAGGCGTGCGCAAATTGCTGGTTGACCAGGGCATGGATGGCGATGTCGTGCAGCGCATCGTGTTCGAGCTTCCGCGCGCGGGCGAAAACATCCTGCGTTGGATTGAGACTACGCGTGGCAAGGGCGCTGTGGGCGTGCGTGACATCCCGTGTCCCATCGAGGCAGACGACGAGGGCTCTCATCGCATCATTAAGCGCGCATGGCGCAACGCGATGGAGATCGCCGATGACCTCTTGGGCATCCTTGACACTCGAAATCGCCTGGGAGGTGTTGCAGACCGTTTGACCCCCGCCCTTCGCGAGAAGCTATCGTCGGCGGACGCGAGCTTGCGTTGGGCTGTGAGCCACGAGCTTAAAAACGTCACGCGCGGTATGGAGGTGATCCCTCAGATTTGGCCGTCTGCCCTGCTCAATGACAAGAGCATGCCGCATGTGATTGCGTGCACGCCTCAAAAGCTCGTCAATAGGATCGATACAGTGACCGGTGCAGGCATTGTGCTCTTTAACGCAATGGCTGCCGAGAAGGGCCTGTTTATCTTTGATGAAATCGACCACACGAAGGCCGACATACTGTCGACGCTGACAGACGATCCCGTGACGTTTCAGCCGGACGAGGTTTTGCGTATCCTCGATCGTCATTTTAACGGCGGTGTGGTGGATCCCTTGCTACTGGGGAATCGAGATCAATGGATGGCGGTCTACACGCACGCTTCCACGTCGGGCGATCACAAGGGGTCGAATGCCGAGAGGAACAGGGTTTCGCGAGCGAGCGTAGAAGAAGCCGCTGAAGAAATCGCCAAGGATGCCAAGATGATTCAAAAGGCACTTGCCTCTTGTATTAAGGAAATGAAACTGCGCCCGCCTTTTGCGCTGTCTGACGAGGCGAAAGAAGAGCAGCTCTCCGGTCGGCACCTGTTTGGTAGTGACGATATTTCGGTGGGTGACAACTCGGCGAATCCGTTGCGCTACAAGCCCAATGAGGGCGGTACCCACAATATGATTACGGCTCATGGGGCGGATGGGCAGCAAACCGTTAACAAGGCGGTTCGTCGTGCGCGTGGCGTCGTTAGGATGGTGGTGGGTCATCTTGCCCGCTGCGCCACACTTATGGACAGCCTGTACTACGGAGGTCTTTCGTACAAGGACGATCTTTCGCGCAAGAACATCATCGATGCCCTGGGCATTAGGAACAGCCAGACCAGCGAGAGGTATTTTTGGGATGCGTTGATGCTGGCGTTGTTCTTTAAAGATCGCAAGAACGATGAGATCGATGCCGCCGACGACTCGATGTATGCGCGTGGTGTCGATTATCTAGTGATGGAAACCACCATCGAGCACATGTTTACCACGTATCTAACCAGCCATGGCATTGAGCGCATGCCCGAGGCCTACCTTGCCTCCATTGCCGCCAAAGCGCCTTGCGTGTGCATGAGCGCAACATGGAGTGCGCCGACCGTCAAAAACTTCAACCTCGATTACCTTGACGAGGTTCATGGCGTGGTTCGCAAGGACGCATGGATTGGCGAGCTCAACCAGGAAATCGTGCGACAGACCAAGCTGTTTAACAAGCAGGCTGCGAAGGAGTACGACGTCGATGTTGCTTGGGTGGATGAGTCCAAGGAGATTGCCGGCATGGTCGCGCTGGCGGGCGGCGCCTTTGGCAGCGTTATTGTGTCGCCCGACGAGGTGTACGAGCGCGCGATGCGGTTCTTTGACGGGATTGGCGTGAGTGAGGGCCTTGCGGTGCGCCTGCGCTTAAAGATTGCCGACAGGGTGGGCATAAGCGACGCCAAGAGCATCGAGTTTGAGTTGAAACGCCTGAGCAAGACGCTTGTTGCCGTGAGCGCTTGGGCCCGTGGTGTGGCGCGT
>CABRLT010000007.1 GCA_902471785.1 uncultured Collinsella sp. | reverse complement strand
TCATGGTGGCGTCCTCCTTGTCTGTCGGTGACATCACGGCGCCGCGGGTTGTTGGGGTACTGATTGCGCTGGCGGCGGATGTCTCTGTGTACTGTGCGGCTCATGCCTCCGTTCATCGCTTGTGGCCGTTGCGCGGCCGTTCCCCAACGGGTTCCTTACTTATAGATATGCCCCAGGTTGTGCTGCCCGGGAGTCTCGAAAGGTGGGCCATATGTCCCATGTTTGCGTGTGCGGGCTTGCCGCAATGTGGGCCTGGCACTGGGCAAGCGTGCGGCTTGGTTGATTCTCCCAATGTTGCGCAACAGCGATGCCGGTTTAAGGTTTTAGACTTGGCTGTGACAAAAGCTAAACTACGAAAGGTCGAACGATGTTCTGTCAAAAATGCGGACAGCAAGTGCCTGATGGATCGACGTTTTGTACGCACTGTGGGGCCTCGCTGGTGGGTGGCTCCGCGCCGACGCCTGCGGCTGCTGCTCCGACTTCTGCGCCCACGGCCGGTCCGGGCCTGACCCAGTCGATGCCGTCGGTCGCGCCTGCACCTCAAAAGCCCAAGAGCAAGGCGCCGGTCATTATCGCGGTGGCGTGTGCCGCCGTGGTACTCCTCGGGGGTGGCACGGTGTTTGCGCTTACGATGCTCAACGGGTCCAAGAGCTCTGACACGCAGATTTCGGTGATCGATACCGGATCTTCGGACGAGAAAGATTCTTCTGCCAAGAAGAAGAGCGACAAGTCCAAGGCCAAGGAGTCTTCGTCGTCGGATGACGAAGCCGTTCCCGAGGACGAATCGGCATACTACGGCTCGGGCGATTCGGACGATTATCTAACCGACGTGTATACGTACACGAACGACATGCATCCTTATAGCATGTCGATTCCCAATCGCTTTGAGATGGAGGATACTCCCAGCGGCAGCGGCACTAGGTATGAGGATCCGGAGACGGGTTTTGTGATCAACTTGTTTGGCTACGTCAACATTAACGAAGAAACCGCACACGAGATGTTCGTCGACGCGGACACCTCGGGCAAGGCCGACCTCTATACCGCAGAGGGCGACAACTGGTACGTGGTCTCGTGGCGCGAGGACGATACGATCATTTACGAAAAGACGATCGTCACGGATTCGACGATTGCCACGGCGCATTTGGAGTACTCGACTGCAAACCGCGACATGGGGTCGAAGATTATCGACACGTTGCTGCCGACGTTTCAGGTGGACTAGGCGCCCGTGCCTATAGCCGGCAATCGGAAACGCCGATAGCCAGAGCTCCTGACAGCCTTTGTCTTATGGGCTAGACTGACTTGGACAAGATCGATGAATGGGATAATCGCTTCCTGGCGTCGTTGTCCCATTTTTTATTATGCGTGCGGTCCGTGGTGTCCGGCGCGGTGGGCAGAGGTGTTTCGATGAGCCAAGAGATGATGGATAAGACCTGTCGCGGTTTTGCCGAGGCGTTGGCTGCACGCGAGCCGGTTCCCGGCGGCGGAAGCGCGAGCGCGTTTGTGGGAGCACTGGGTGCCTCGCTGTGCGGGATGGTTGCTCGCTATGGCGCGACCAATCCCGCGCTTGCCGATCGCGCGGACGATCTGACGCACGCGTTTGCCCAGGCAGACGAGCTGGCTCAGGAGCTTGTGGGTCTGGTTGCCGAGGACGTTCGTGCGTACGGCCAGGTGTCTGCGGCATACGGTATTCCTCGTGATGACCCCGCTCGACCCGCGGCGATTCAGGATGCGTTGCACGTGGCCGCCATGCCGCCGTACCGCATTATGGATGCGTGCGGGCGCGCGCTGGCGCTGCTCGAGGACATGGCCGATAAGGGCTCGCGCCAGTTGCTGTCCGATGTGGCCTGCGGTGCCGTGTTCTGCCGCGCCGCCATGCAGGGCGCGAGCTTGACGCTCTTTGCGAACACCACGTCTATGAAAGACCGGGCACGCGCCGAAGAGCTCGAGGCGGCGTGCGATGAACTGTTGGATACGTGGCTGCCGCGCGCCGATGCGCTGGCGCGCCGCGCTGCTGACGCCGCAAGGAAGAGGGGATAGCCATGGCAGAACTGCTGAAGGGTGCTCCCGTTGCCCGTGCTTTGACCGAGGAGCTCGCTGCTCGCTGCGCGGCTTTGCGTGAGCGCGGCGTTGTTCCGACGCTTGCTATCGTGCGCGTGGGCGAGCGCGAGGACGACCTATCCTACGAGCGCGGTGCCCTCAAGCGCTGCGAGAAGGTTGGCATTGAGGCTCGCCGCGTATTGCTTCCCTCCGATGTTTCGCAGGATGAGCTGCTGGCGGCCATCGAGGGCATCAATGCCGACCCTGCTGTTCACGGCTGCCTGCTGTTCCGCCCGTTGCCCGCTGGGCTTGACGAGGATGCAGTTGCCGCGGCACTCGATCCCGTCAAGGACGTTGATTCCATGACGCCGGCCTCGCTGCTTACCACGCTTTCGGGGCGAGGCGAGGGCTTTGCCCCCTGTACGGCCGAGGCCGTGCTGGCTTTGCTGGACCATTATGGCGTGGAACTGGATGGGGCAAAGGTCGCAGTCGTCGGTCGATCGCTGGTGATTGGCCGTCCCGTTGCCGCCATGCTTACGACCCGCAATGCCACAGTGACGACGTGCCATACGCATACGCGCGACTTGGCTGCCGAGTGCCGTTCTGCCGACATTGTTGTTGCTGCTGTTGGACGTGCGCGCACGATTGGCGCGGATGCGGTTCGCGAGGGCCAGACAACCATCGATGTGGGCATTAACTGGGACGAGGCCGCCGGCAAGCTGGTCGGCGACGTCGATTTTGATGCTACGGAGCCGATCGTTAACGCCATCACGCCCGTGCCGGGCGGCGTGGGGGCTGTAACGACAGCGGTTCTTGCCAAACACGTGATTGAGGCGGCGGAGCGCGCATCGAAATAGGCGTTTTGGGCTGTTTGAGGGGGTTAGACATATACCACGTGGGCAAAAAACGCCAAATATGAGTACTGTTGCCAAGATAGTCACATATGTTTTAGGTCATTTTGGCTCTCTATCGGTATTTATTATCGATAGAGAGCCTATTTTATTGGACTTATGAGGAATTACATTGTCAAGCTTTTGAACAAATGTAGATTATCGACACCTGCATTCGCTTAAATTGCTGCTACTAAATTTGTGACAGTACTCATATTTGGCATTTTTTGACCACAGGGATCTCGAGGGGCTCGAGGGGTCGCGGTTTCGCCCTTTTTGCTCCGAAGCGATACACTGTTGCCGTTTGATTTCTTCGCTCAAGGAGGATGCGCATGCCGTGCACAACGATTTTGGTCGGTAAAAACGCAAGCTACGACGGGTCGACGCTTGTCGCGCGTAACGAGGACTCGTCCAACGGGGTGTTTGAGCCCAAGCGCATGCGCGTGGTGCACCCCGACGAGCAGCCGCGCGTCTACACGAGCGTCCTGAGTCACCTGACCGTTGAGTTGCCCGATAACCCCATGCGCTACACGAGCGTCCCCGATGTTGTCCCGGGCCACGGCATCTGGGCCGAGGCCGGTTTCAACGAGCTCAATGTGGGCATGTCCGCAACCGAGACGCTCACCACCAACGAGCGCGTCCGCGGCGCCGACCCACTCGTGGACTACGTGCCCGCCAAGGGCAACGAGGGTGAGGACGGCTATGTGCCGGCGCAACCTGGTGGCCTGGGCGAGGAGGATATGGTGACCCTGGTCCTGCCCTACGCCAAGTCCGCCCGCGACGGCGTCCGTATCCTGGGCGACCTGCTCGAGCGCTACGGCACCTACGAGAACAACGGCATCGCCTTTAGTGATGTGGACGAGATCTGGTGGCTCGAGACCATCGGTGGTCACCACTGGATTGCCAAGCGCGTGCCTGACGACGCCTATGTGACCATGCCCAACCAGCTGGGTATCGACAGCTTTGACCTGGATGACGCCGAGGGCGCCCAGGCCGACCATATGTGCTCCGCCGACTTGCGCGCCTGGATGGCCGAGTGGCATCTGGACCTGACGCTGGGCGTCGAGGGCTACGGCCCGGCTGTGGTCTTTAACCCGCGCGAGGCCTTTGGCTCGCACAGCGACAGCGACCACGTCTACAACACGCCGCGCGCCTGGTACATGCAGCGCTGCCTCAACCCCAGCGACGTGTGGGATGGCCCCGACGCCGACTACACGCCCGAGAGCGACGATATCCCCTGGAGCCGCGTGCCCGAGCGCAAGGTGACCATCGAGGACATCAAGTACGTACTCTCGAGCCACTACCAGGGCACGGAGTACGACTGCTACGGCAGCAAGGGCACGCCCGCTACGCGCGGCGCCTATCGCCCCATCGGCATCAACCGCAACAGCCAGCTCGCCGTGTTGCAGCTGCGCCCCTATGCGCAGCCGGCGTATCGCGCCGTGCAGTGGATGGCCTTTGGCTCCAACTCGTTTAACGCGCTGGTCCCGCTGTACGCCAACGTCGAGACCATGCCCGAGTACTATGCCGACACGCAGGCTCGCGTGACGTCCGAAAACTTCTACTGGGCCAACCGCCTGATCGGCGCCCTGGCCGACGTCCGCTTCCATGAGTGCGGCCGCGCAGTCGAGGATTATCAGGAGAAGGTCGGCGGCATGGGCCACAAGCAGATTCATGACGTCGACGCTGCCGTAGCCGTTCTGCCCGAGGCCGAGGTGCCTGCCGAGCTTGCACGCGCCAACGAGGAGTTTGCCGAGCTCGTGCGCGTGGAGACCGATGCCCTGTTGGGCAAGGTGCTCTACACCACGAGCTGCGCCATGAAGAACTCTTTCGCGATGAACGACAACATTAGGTAAAAGCCGTATTGCAGCGAACGAGCGGGACAAACGCCGTCAAAGGCTTTGCCCCGCTCGATTCCTATCTTGGCAGTAAAACGATTTTGTGTCGTTCGCCCAATCTTGGGTACAAGAAGGCCAATGCAGTTGTTCATGATTGGAGCCAACCATGGTTATGAAACTCGATCAGCTTGTTAACGGTGCCATCAACGTGGGCTTCGGCGCCGCCGCCGTTGCCGTCGAGGGCGGCAAGAAGGTTCTCGACGACCTCGGTACCAAGGGCGAGCAGGTCCGCAAGGATGCCGGCACCCCCGATATCGCCCGCAGCGTGTCCGATATGTTCGAGCAGGCGGGTGGCACCATCTCCGACCTGACCGAGCGCCTGGGCATGCAGGGCGAGACTGCGGCACAGCGCGTGCTCGATGAGCTCATCCTGGCTCGCGTCCGCGTTATGACCGCCCACGAGCGCACGGCCTTCCTGGCTCATGTACGCGATATCGTCGATTCGGTCGAGGACAACGTGACTTCGGTGCCTGTCGAGTCTGTTGAGCCCGACGATGCAGAGGACGCCGAAGAGGCCGAGTAGTAGCGCAGATGGCAGATTCCACCACCGATTACAACAATCTAGATCCTTTGGGTGACGAGGCGGCGGTTGTCGATGAGGTCGATGCCGCCGTCTCGGGCGCTCGCAAGAAGCCGCGCGCTGTCGATATGGTCCCCGAAGAGCCCGACGCGATGGCGCCGGATGAGGAGTACCAGCTCACGCCGGCGGGCCGCCGCGAACGCATCGGGCAAATCGTTCGCCTGATCAAAAAGTACCGTGTGTGGGACAACCTCACGCCGGTTCGCCTGCGCCGTCTGCTCGAAGAGCTCGGCCCCATGTTCGTCAAGATGGGGCAGATTCTGGCCAACCGCTCCGAGATCTTGCCGCAGCGGTTTTGCGACGAGCTGCGCCGCCTGCGCTCCGACGTAGAGCCGGTGCCGTATGAGGTGGTGCTGCGTTGTCTGGAAGAGGAGTACGGCCAGCGCTTGGGGCAGATGTTCGACGCGATCGACCCCAACCCGCTCGGAAGTGCGTCGCTCGCGCAGGTGCACCGTGCCCGCCTGGTGACAGGTGAGGACGTGGCCGTTAAGGTGCAGCGCCCCGGCGCGCAGCAGGTCATGGCGCAGGACATCGACATCATTCGCTCGGTGGTGCGCATCGTTTCCAAGTTCGTCAACACCGATCAGTTTGTTGACCTGCACGGCGTGGTCGAGGAGCTGTGGACCTCGTTTCGCGAGGAGACCAACTTTTTGGCCGAGGCCAAAAACCTCAACGATTTCTATGAGTTCCATAAGAGCGTCCATGGCGTGACGTGCCCCAAGTCCTATCTGGATCTGTGCACCGAGCATGTCGTGGTCATGGATTACGTCGACGGCATCTCGATTGCCGATCCCGAGCGCTTGGTGGCCGAGGGCTATGACCTGGAAAAAATCGGTTCGGCGATTGTCGAGGACTATTCGACGCAGGTGCTCGATGATGGCTTTTTCCATGCCGACCCGCATGCGGGAAACATCATTCTCAAGGACGGCGTCGTTTACTTTATCGACCTGGGTATGGTCGGGCGCATGTCGAGCCACGACCGCGGTATCGTTAAGGACATGATCTTTGCCGTGGCCGAGGGCGACGTGCCCAAGCTCAAGGACTCGCTCATGCGCTTTGCCGTGACGCGCGGCGATTCTGCCGAGCTCGACCATTCGGCGTTTTTGTCCGACCTGGACTTTATCGTTGCCGACTTTGCGGGCCTCGATCTTAAGGACCTGGATATCGGCGAGTTTCTGACCTCGCTGCTAAATTTGGCGCGCAAAAACGACGTTGAGCTGCCGAGCGTGGTGACGATGTTCGCGCGCGGCATGGTGACGCTCGAGGGTCTGCTGACCGAGTACATGCCCAACGTCAACATGATCCAGATCATCCAGACGCATATCAAAAACGAGAAGAGCACCTATGCGCGCGTGCGCGATATGGGGCGCGATCTTGCCGCGAGCAGCTATCGAGCGGCAAAAGGTTCGCTCGAGGCGGCCGAGTATCTGGGCTTGGCGTCGCGTATGCTTACGCGCGGCCAGCTTAAGGTGAACACGCAGATCATGAGCAGCGATAAGGCACTGCGGCAGCTGGGTGGAATTATCGACCGCATGTCGATGGCAATTGTGATCGCCGGTCTGTTTATCGGTTCGTCGGTGGTGTACTATGCGCGTATCGAGCCGGTTGTGTTTGGTATCCCGGTCATTGGCTTTATGGGCTACGTGAGCGCGCTGGCGCTGGCACTGATGCTGGGCCGCGAGATCTGGCGCAATAGCCACGGCGGTAAGCGTTAGCGATTTCCCGGGGTCGGGGAAACGGGTTATTTTGCTCGGCACTTCATCCCCGCCCTTTTCTATCGCAAACCATAGCTTGTACCTTGGGCTTCGCCTGTGTGCGGGGCCCTTTTGCGTGCTACCATATCGACAGTAATAATCGATGGCCTAGATGGTGGTGCGGAGACGCACGAATGCGCGGTTTTCCTGCGCGTTTGGGAGAATCGGGGTGTAAGTCCCCGGCTGTACCAGTAACCGTAATTCCTCTTGGCCCGGGATGGTCGCGTCGCAGATCGGACCGCGCCCGGGTCGGTAAGGTTAAGTCGGATCGCCTCCCATCTTGTACGCGGCTGCGGCGTATGCTGCCGGTGTGCATAGGGCTCTGGAGGGAAGAGAGATCCCGATGGGGGAACTCGAGCGCAACATGCGCGATGACGTGGGGCAGCCTCAAGGCAACGCTCCAAGTACAGACAATGGGGGACAAATGGATATGTTTGAGGACGAGCGCGAGCGCGCCTCGTTGCATCGCCGTGGCGCGATTGCACGCGGTGTAGCCAAGCGCGGCCTGGTGGCATTCCTGGCCTTTGCGATGGCCTTTGGCACCACGCCGGCTCAGTTGTGGGCCGAGGGCGCCGAGGGCATTGCCGAGGCTGTGGCTCAGGCTGCGACGCCGGGCGAGGACGCAGCGCTTGCGGGCGGTGCTGCCGACCAGGGTAAGGCCGAGGTTTCGGATTCCGAGGGCGCGCCTGCAGCTAGTGCCGCCACAACAGAGGCGGCAACTGGCGACGAGGGCCCGGCGACGGGGGAGAACCCTACCGCGAGCGAGCAGTCTTCGACGGCATCCGCTGGCCAAGCAGGATCTGCCGCCGTGGCTGCCGTCCAGGCAGAGAACCCGACGGAAACTGGCGATGTCGCCAAGAAGCAAGTCGAGGTCTCGTTCTCGATTGTCGGCACCGATGCCGACGGCAAGGCTCAGACCTGGGTGGCACCTACGCAGCTTAAGCTCGACGAGGGCGCGACGGCTGCGGATGCCTTCATTAAGCTGCAGGAGAAGACGGGCTTCAAGGCGGACTACGATCCGAACACGGCATACGGTTTCTACCTCGAAAGCATCACGTCCCCGAGCGATGGCCGCACGCTTGCCTTCGATCCGGCGACTTATGCCTACTGGCAGCTGTTTGTCGACGGCGCGTCTTCCTCGGTTGGCGCGAGCGGCGTCAAGCTCACCCAGGGGCAGAAGATTGAGTTTGCCTATACGGCTGGTAGCTCGTCCCCTGTCGTTAAGGACCAGGTTGCCGCAAATGTGACCGTCATTGGTCGCGATGCCCAGGGCAAGACTCAGACTTGGGTCGATAACGCGCAGTATGTGGTGACGTCCGGCTCGAACGCACTTGACCTTACGAAGGTCGCGCTCGAGGCGAATGACATCGATGCCGTTGTTGCGGGCTCCTTCATTCTGAGCCTTAAGTACAACGGCGTTGAGCTGGGTAAGCCGCTCGATTATTCGACCTATTGGCAGCTGTTCATCAACGGCAAGTCGAGCGACTGCACGGCAGACAATGTCACCATTCATGCTGGCGATACCGTTACGTGGTTCTACGGTGGCTGGGGCGACCAGTTGCCCTCCGATTCTGTCCATGCTTCCGTTCAGGTCCTCGGTAAGGACAAGGACGGCAAGCAGCAGGTTTGGGCTTCGACGGGTCAGATGAGTCTCAAGGCGGGCTCTACTGCCAAGGATCTGCTGGAGCAGACCGGTCTTGATCTCGTTACTAGTGAAGAGTCTTGGGGCTGGTGCCTCAGCGGCATTAAATCGCCGCTCGACGGTAAGACCTATAAGTATGATCCTGCGACCAAAAGTTATTGGCAGTTCTATGTAAATGGCAAGTTCGCCCAGGTCGGGGCTGGCAACTACGAGCTCCATGAGGGCGATGCCGTCACCTTTATGTATGGTGCTGACGCCGATGCCCTTCCTGGTCAGGTTCTTGGGTCTGTCGATGTTATCGGTCCCGATGTCAACGGCAACAATGCTCGCTGGGGCTCGGCAAGCAACGTTTCTTTGCCTGAAGGCTCTACTGCCCAGAACCTTATTGAGACGGTTCTGAAGGCCAAGGGCGTTACGTACAACGGCTCCCAGAGTGGTGAGTACTGGTTCCTCAATTCCATCAACTCGCCGTTCGATCACAAGCCGTATGCCTGGGATGCTGCGACCAATAAATCTTGGCATCTGTATATCAATGGAGAGCCCTCCTTACTCTGCGCCAACCAGATTACGCTCAAGAGCGGCGATAAGGTTACGCTTGCCTATACCACCGACGATTCGCCCATGCCCGATCCCGACAAGATTGTCGTGGACCCGAGTGCGACGACTCCTGATTGGGATGCCGAGTGGGCCGGCTACGGTAACAGCGGCAACGGTACGTCTGTTACGGACGCCAAGACGCCTGCGCAGGCCGCCGGTCTTAAGTGGGCCTTCGATTGGAAGGCCGAGTCTGGTCAGCAGTATGCCAACTGCAGCGAGCCTGTCATTGCTAACGGTTTTGTGTACATCGCGACCGAGAACGAGCTCATTAAGATCGATTCGTCCACGGGTAAAAAGGTTGCCTCTGCGCCGCTTGCCTCCAAGGTGAGCTATACCTCTCGTCCGATCTATACCAATGGCCTTATCATCGTTCCGCTCAACGGCGGTGCGGTCCAGGCGATTACTGCGGACAAGCTGATCTGCAAGTGGCTGACGCCTGGTTTGACGGACTTGACGCAGAGCTCCTGCACCGTGGTTTCGGATGGCGAGTACGTCTATGTTGGTACGGTCGATATTTCGTATGACGAGAACTACAACGCGACCTACGGCAACGGCTCCCTGAAGCGTATCAAGATTGCCACGGGCGAAGTTTCTTGGCAGAACATCGACCCTGCCGAGGGCTATTACTGGACTGGTGCGGCTTTGACGGATAAGTATGCCATCGTTCCTACGAGCGCGGGTACGCTTAAGTGCATTGATAAGACGACGGGCGATGTCGTTTCGACCATGAAGCTCGGCGCTGTCGCAAATGCCGATTGCATTGCCGATCCGTCCAATGGTTCGACCTTCTATCAGATGACGCACGACGGAAAGCTCCATGTGATTTCGCTTTCGGCGAAGGGCGTGTTGAGTGAACAGAAGACGGTTGATCTGGGCCTTACGAATAACATGAGCGCTCCGGCGGTGGCTGGCGAAAACTTGATTGTCGGCGGACAGACGGCTACTGGCTCTGCTCTGGTTCTCTATAACCTGAAGACGGGTAAGACCACGATGGTCGCTGCTGCCGACGGCAAGGCGCTGCCGGCTGGCCTCAACGGCATTGCTGCTACTCCGCTGGTGAGTGTTCAGGGCGGCAAGACCTACGTGTACTTCACCGTGAACAGCGCGGATAGCAAGGATTACGTCAACTACTCTGCTGGTGGTGGCGTGTATCGCTATACGCTTGGCGACGCAGAGGCGACGCAGATTTATGATGCGGCTGGCCATTACCAGTACTGTGACTCTCCGGTCATTGCCGATGCATCTGGCAACCTGTACTACATCAATGACTCGGGCACGCTGTTCAAGCTCGGGGCCGTTGAGTCTTGGACGGTTGCCTTTAATTCCAACGGCGGGTCTGCTTGCGACACTAAGTTTGTTGCTACGGCCGACGGCAAGCTGGTCAAGCCGGCCGATCCGACGCGCGATGGCTACACTTTCGGCGGTTGGTATACCGATGAGGCTTGCACGCAGGCGTATGACTTCAGTACGCCAGTGACGGCCGATCTGACACTGTATGCCAAGTGGACCAAGAATGCCGTTAACCCTGGCGGCAATGGCGGTTCTGGCACTAATGGTGGCAACGGTGGCGCTGGCAACGGTTCCGGCGCTGGCGCTGGCACTGGCACGGGTTCCGGCTCCGGAGCGAAGGGCCAGCAGGCTGGCGGCGCTGTCGCCCCGGGTCATAAGCCGACGACCAAGACGACGGTGTCGACCAAGACCGAGACCAAGGACAACAAGTCCGACAAGAAGGACACCGATAAGTCCGATAAGAAGGACGAGAAGAAGTCTGACAAGAAGTCTGACAAGAAGGACAGCAAGTCCGACAAGAAGTCCGATTCCAAGTCCGATACGGGTGCTGCTTCCACGACCACTGCTAAGAAGTCCTCTAGTGCTTCCGAGCAGGAGACTGGCACCAACCCGCTCGCCATTGTTGGCGTTGCCGCCGGCGTCATCGGTCTCGCCATCGTCGGCGTGTTCGTGTTCACCAAACGTCGGTAGGTGAGGGCTGTGTCCAATAAATCCAAGGACGCTGACCCCAAGCAACCAGATTCCTCGTTTATCCAGCTTGACGATGCAAAGCAAAAGGGCGCCGCTTCGGCGGCGTCCGCCCCTCGCCGCAAGGCGCTCCTCGGCGTTCTGACTGCCGCGTGCACCATTCTGATTGTCGTCTCGCTGGGCTTCGTCCATCCTTCCGCAAGCGGCGCCTGGTCCATCGACTGGATCATTCAGACCGTGACGGGGGGGAGCGTCATCACCAAGGACACCAAGGCGTCTGGCTCGACTACGACTTCGGGCGAGGCCAGTTCCAAGGATTCCAAGTCATCGAATGACGCAAAAGACGAGTCCAAGCATTCTGATAAGTCCAAGTCCAAGGACGATTCCGAGTCTTCGGACAAGGAATCGGACAAAAACTCGGATAGCAAGAAGTCCGAGGACCAGGACGGCAAGAAGTCTGGCGATAAATCCGCTGCCCAGAATACGGGAGCCGGCGATACTTCCAAGGTGTCTGGTGGTGCTTCTTCGGGCGGTGGCCAGTCGTCTAATGGAGCCTCATCCTCTAATGGTGGAAACGCCTCCTCGGGCGGCCAGAGCGGCTCGCAGGAGTCCAACTACGTTACGGTGACGGTTTCGGTCACATCGAGCTCTGTGGGCAATCCTGTGTCCTCTGGTGGCACCTTTACCTTTAACGAAGGCGCTACCGTCTACGATGCCCTGTGCGCGCTGGGCCTTTCTGTCAACGCACATGGCTCGTCGTACGGTACGTATGTCTCCGCGATTGGTGGTTTGGCCGAGAAACAGTACGGCGGCACGAGCGGCTGGATGTACTCCGTCAACGGCACAACGCCCATGACGGCCTGCAGTAACTACGTTCTCTCCAATGGTGACAACGTCGTTTGGTATTACGTAACGGGCTAGAGGCCTCGACATAGCGCGCCAGACGGGCGGTTCGGACCAACATCCGGACCGCCCGTTTTTCATGCGAATGGGACTGGGTCGCCGGGTCTCTCGGCAAACAAAAAACCGGTTGGAACGGGAATTCCAACCGGTTATACATTCAAGCAAATAGCGAATCGACTACGACCGTGCGCCCTCGAGGAAGAAGCGGCGACTGAAGTAGTTGTACCAGGTGACGAGGAACGTGGCGATGGCCTTCATGGCTTGGTAGCCGATGCTCAAAAACGTGACGCCCACAAACATGTATAGGTCGTTGAGGCCCAGGCCGATCACCGACAGGATGGTGAAGATCGTGAACTCGCGCTTGCGGCTCATGCCCTCGCGGTGGTCGAACACGTACTTCATACTGAGCCAGTAGTTGACCACAACGGAGGTGGTAAACGAGACCGTGGTGCTCATCAAAAAGTCGAGGTGAAACAGCTCGACGAGCGCAATGAGCATACCCCAGTCGATGCCAAAGGAGACAAGACCCACGACAGCGAACTTGAGGAACTGCTTGGTATGAGGTTGTGCCAGTGCCTTGCGCACGTAATCACATCCAATGCGTTGATGAATCGAGCAGAGGATACTTTAGAGCTTTTGCAAGGGAAACGTAAGGTCCTTGCCAAGAACTATACGAACTCGCCAAATTTTCAAGAGCTAATCCGCAAACGTTGAAAATTTGCCCGTAAACGAGCAATGCCCGCGAACAACACGGCGCTCGACGCGCGTCATCCGTGGGCATCGTAAAGCTGTAAGGTTGCGAGTTACTTGGTCTCGTCGCCTTCCAGGAAGATCTTTCGGGTCACAAAGTTGTAGACCATGACAAGCGCGGTGGCGCAGATCTTGGCGATATTGGCCTCGAGTCCCAGACCGGCGTTGAGTGTCAACACGATACCGTCGTTGAGTGCCAGGCCGATCACGGACAGCACGACAAAGATAATGAACTCGCGGCGGCGGCTCATGCCTTCCTTGTGCGCAAACACGTATTTCATGCTTGCGAGGTAGTTAAAGATGAGTGAGATGATAAAGCCGCTGGTGTTGGCGATTAGGATGTTAAGGCCCAGACCGTAGTGGAGCAGATTCATAATGCCAAAGTCGATGACCGTGGCAATGACGCCGACGACGCCAAACTTCATGATCTGCGCAAGGAGCTTTTGCATGGTACCTGCCTTATGGTGGCGCCGGGGCGCCGTGGGGATGACAAACTCAGCAAGTTTAGCCAATCCCCGCGGGTGGGGCTAGACGCGCTCCTCGATAGCACCGTTTCTATATGCATCGAGCAGCTGGCGCAGATCCTGGATCTGGCTGCGAATCTTGGCGCCAGTATCGGTGTCGCTCACCATGCGGCGACGGTCTGCTTGGTCAAAACGGTTGGTCTCGCTTTCGATGTCCACGTTGCGCGTGAGTGCCTCGGCAACCGTCGTAAAGGCCCGGTGCGACTTGAGGCGGCAGCCGCGCGAGCTCGAGATGAGCGTATAGCCGGCGATACCCGTCTTGGGATGGTAAGCGCGGCAGAAGCCGCCATCGATGACCAGCAGTTTGCCCTCGGCGCGGATGGGCTGCTCACCCTTGGTGGTTTTAACGGGCGTGTGGCCGTTGATGATGTGGCCGGTCGGTGAACATGCCATGGGCACGACGCCAAACTCGCGCATGATGTCATCGCAGACCGAGGGCGACTTGGTAAGCGTAAAGTACGGGTCCATCGGCTCGACCCAGGTGCTCTTATCGGCGATATAGGCGCGCTCAAAAGTGCGCACCAGGCGTCCGCTGGCGGGTGAGTTAAAGCCAATCCACAGGTACCACATCCAGTCGAGAGCGTCGCGGTCGCCCACGCGCCAGGCGCGGCGGGCGATGTGGTCGCAAAAATCGAGATAATCGCGGCCAGCGTGCCAGGTGCCCAGGCAGTTCATGCTGCTAAAGGTGCCGTCTTCGTTGAGCGGCACGCAGCCATGGAACAGCAGGTTGCCGTTGGCGACCTTGTACATCGAGCCGTGGGAATAGAGGAAATCGATATGGCGATGCAGGTGATCGGCGGTGACAAACTCGGACACGAGCTTGTCGATGATGTGCTGCTCCTCGGGCGTGAGCGTATAGGGGTCCGTCGGGTCGACGGTGGGGAAGTCGTTGGTCGTGAGCGGCCACACGCTGCCGTCGGCGAGCGTGACCGTGCCGGTGTCGTGGTCGATCTTGTCGAGTAACAGGCGGTTGGTCATGTCGAACTCGGGGTGGCGCTGGATAATCTGACCCTCGAGCTTAAAGAGCAGCACGTTGATGGCCTTGATCAGCGGGGTGATGGACTCACCGGCGGTGTAGGTGGCATCGGCAAAGGCGACAAGCTCACGCAGCGAGATGCCGTAGTCGTTCTCCAGGATCTCGTAGTTGTCGTAGCGTAGGTTGTTGCGCAGCACCGTGGCGATGCAGGCGGGCTCACCGGCGGCGGCGCCCATCCACAGCAGATCGTGGTTGCCCCACTGGATGTCGAGTGAATGGTAGGTGAGCAGGCGGTCCATAATCTTGGCCGCGCCGCCACCGCGGTCGAAGATGTCGCCCACCAGGTGCAGGTGGTCGACGGCCAGGCGCTTGATGAGCGAGGCAAGCGACTCGATAAAGTCGTCGGCGCTTGCGGTCTCCAGGATGGACTCCACGATGCGCTCGTGATAGCGCACGCGATAGTTGTTCTCGTCCGGGTGCGTGTGCAACAACTCGTCGATGATGTAGGCGTAATCGCGTGGGATGGCCTTACGCACCTTGGAGCGCGTATAGCGGCTCGAAAGCGAGCGGGCAACCATGATGAGCCGGTCGAGCGTGGTCTTGTACCAGGTGGGGGAGTCCTCGTGCTGGCTGCAGACAAGATCGATCTTCTCGCGCGGATAGTAGATGAGCGTGCACAGCTCTCCCTTTTCGTCAAAGGAGAGCGTGTCGCCAAAGATCTCGTCGACATGTTCGCGCACGACGCCCGAGCAGTTGTTGAGGATGTGCATAAAGGCTTCGTACTCGCC
>CABRLT010000006.1 GCA_902471785.1 uncultured Collinsella sp. | reverse complement strand
CGAGCAGCTTGCCGCCGGCACTCGTAATACGACGCTCAAGATCCTCGCAGGTCACGGTATTGTCGACCACGATAGCCAGGTCGTGCTCGACGGCCGGGTACTGCGAGAACTCGCGGTAGTTCTCCTGGTTGCGGGCACCCTTGATCAGCTTGTCCAGATCGAGCTCAAAGGCGACGACGACCTCGTCGATGCCGCAGGCCTCGCGCGCCTCGGGGTGGATCTCGCCGACCCAGCCCAGCACGGTGCCGCCGGACAGGACCTCGGCCGCGCGACCCGGCTGCAAGAAGGCGTAGCTCTCGCCCTCGACGGGACGGAAGCGAACCTTCTCGATACGCAGCTGGGCAAGCAGCTCCTCCACGATACCCTTGCCAAAGAAGAAGCGCAGCTTGCGGTACTTCATGTTCCAGGACTGCTCGCTCCACTGGCCAGAGAGCACGCCCGCCACGGACTTGGTCTCCTTGGGCAGGCTGGCGTTCTCGCGGCCGTGGAACAGGCTGCCAACCTCGTACAGGTGCACGTTGGGCGTGCCGTGAGCCTCGTTATAGGCTACCGACTGCAAAAGGCCCGGCAGCAGCGAGCGGCGCATCTCGGTCTGCTCGGCAACCAGCGGGTTCATGAGCACCACGGGGCAGCCGCGACCCTCGGTGGGCATGCCGATCTTCTCCAGGTCGCCCGGGGCGGCAAAACCAAAGGTCGTGGTCTCGTTGAGGCCGCAGGCGCGCAGGATCTCGCCGACCTTGCGGGTGAGCTTTTGCTCGCGGGTCAGGCCGCCGATATGGTTCTTGGCAGCCGGGATGGTCGCCGTCACGCGGCCCATGCCCCACAGGCGCAAGATCTCCTCGATCAGGTCAATCTCGCGCGGCAGGTCGGGGCGGAAGCTCGGCGGGGTGACCATAAAGTCCTCGCCGTCGCGCTCGACAGTGCAGCCCAGGCGGGTGAGCGAGCGCTCGATAAAGTCGGGCTCGATGTCGGCGCCGCAGATGGCGTGCACGCGGGCCAGGCGCAGCTTGATGCTGTCGATGGTCTTGGGCGCGGGGAACACGTCCACGTAGCCAGGAGCGACCTCGCCGCCGGCGATCTGCTCGATGAGCGCGCAGGTAACGTTGGCGACATCCACGCAGCCGGTCTCGTCAACCTGACGCTCAAAGCGAATGGAGGCATCGGAGATCAGCGACAGATCGCGGCTGGTGTGCGAGGTGCGACCGGCGTTGAAGCAGGCGCTCTCGACCATCACGTCAACGGTGTCGTCCTCGATCTCGGAATCCATGCCGCCCATAACGCCGGCCAGCGCCACGGGGCGCTCGCCGTCGGTGATCAGGCCCATGCCGGCGTCGAGCGTGCGCTCCTCGCCGTCGAGCGTCGTGAATTTCTCATCCTGCTGGGCGGCGCGAACCACCACGCGACGCCTGCCCTCGCGCTCGGCAAAGGTGTCCAGGTCAAAGGCGTGCAGCGGCTGACCGGTGAGCATCATCACATAGTTGGTGATGTCGACGATATTGTTGTGCGGGCGCACGCCCAGGGCGTTGAGGCGCTTGACCATCCAGTCGGGCGACGGGCCGACCTTCACGTTGCGCACGATGCGGGCGACATAGCGGTCGCACAGGCCCTCGTCGGCAATCTCGACCGAAAGCTCGTCGTCGGTCGCGCGGCCGGTCTCCGCCTTGATGGCGGGCAGTTCAACGTGGAAATCGCGATCGAAAATGGCACCGGTCTCGCGGGCCATGCCGATCATGGACAGGCAATCGGGACGGTTGGGCGTGATCTCGCAGTCGAGCACGGTGTCGCTCGAGCCCACGTACTCGGCAAACGGCATACCGCAGGGCGTGTCCTCGGGCAGAATCATGATGCCGGAGTGGTCGCCACCCAGGCCGAGCTCGCGCGCAGAGCAGTTCATGCCCATGGACACGACGCCGCGAAGCTTGCTCTTCTTGATCTTGACGTCGCCGGGAAGCACAGCGCCAATCATGGCCGTGACGATGTGGTCGCCGGCCTCGAAGTTCTGCGCGCCGCAGACGATCTGCAGCGGGGCGGGGTTGCCGTCGGCGTCGAGGTTCTTGTCGCCCACGTCGACCGAGCACACATACATGTGGTCGCTATCGGGGTGCGGGGTCTTGGTGAGCACCTTGGCGGTCACCACGTGGTCAAAGGACTCGCCCACGGTGTCGATCGCCTCGACCTCGGTGCCGGTACGGATATATTCGTCCGAAAGGGTCTTGGGATCCTCCGGAATATCGATCATGGTCTTGAGCCAGTCGTAAGAAACACGCATATAACTGGTCTCCTTTCATAAATGCGGCTTTGAGCCGGAAACTGCAACTAAGAAGAAAGCGTTCTAGAACTGGTTCAAGAACCTCATGTCACCAGTCATCAACGTGCGCAGGTCCGGCAGGTCGTAGCGCAGGGCCGCGACGCGCTCGGCGCCAATACCAAAGGCGAAGCCGGTGTACTTCTCGGGGTCGATACCGCAGTTGATCAGGACGTTGGGGTCGACCATGCCGCAGCCCAGGATCTCGATCCAGCCGCTGTGTTTGCAGAAGTTGCAGCCCTTGCCGCCGCACACATGGCAGCTCACGTCCACCTCGCAGGAAGGCTCAGTGAAGGGGAAGAAGTGCGGGCGGTAACGCGTCTTGCGGTCCTCGCCAAACATGCACTTAACAAAGTAGTCGAGCGTGCCCTTAAGATCGCCAAAGGTGATGCCCTCGTCGACGACCAGGCCCTCGATCTGGTTGAACTGCGGCAGGTGGCAGGCGTCGGCCGTGTCGGGACGATAGACGGTGCCCGGGCAGATCATGTAGATGGGCGGCTTCTGCGACTCCATGGTGTGGATCTGCACGCCCGAGGTCTGGGTGCGCAGCAGCACGTCGGACTCGCCGTGGGCGTGAGCCTCGGGGTGTGCGACGCTGCCGGGGTTGTTGTCGACCACGTAGAAGGTGTCGCGGGCCGAGCGGCTCGGGTGATCCATGGGGGCGTTGAGCGCGGTGAAGTTGTAGTAGGAGGTGTCGACCATGGGACCGGACTCGACGGTGTAGCCGATGCCGCAGAAGATGTCCTCGGCCTCCTCGATGATCTGCTTGATCAGGTGCTGGTGACCGATCTGCGGACGGATGCCCGGCAGCGTGATATCGACGGCCTCGTGCTCGAGTGTGTGCTTGAGGGCGGCGGCCTTCATCTCGGTGGTGCGCTCGTCGAGCATGCCCTCAATCAGCTGGCGCATCTCGTTGGCGCGCTTGCCCATCATGGGACGATCCTCGGGGGCGAGCTTGCCCATCATGCGCATCAGGCCAGTGATGCGGCCCTTGCGGCCGAGCAGCTCAACGCGCGCGGCCTCGAGCTTTGCGGCGTCGTCGGCGCCCGCGACGAGCTCCTTGGCCTCTTCCTCGAGTTTGACCAGATCATCAATCAGACTCATGTCTTCCCTTTCGTCTCTCGCGCTCCCCGCTTGCCGAGGCGGCTGCCGCCGTCTGACGTTGCGAAAACGCGGCCCGGTTCGGTAACAAAAAACCGCCCTCGGGCATGTGCATTGCCCAAGGACGGTTGAATTCCGCGGTACCACCTTGTTTGACCCGGCGGATGTCTGGCCCGCCGCGCCCACTCTTTGCCCCTTGTCGCGAGGCTCACGGCTTCCCTACTGGGGCTTCGCCGCCGCTGGCCGCGTGCCCGTTGAGGTCGCTGCTCGGGAGTGAACGCTTGGCCCTTGTCACCGCAGGAAGGCTTGCAGCCCATGACCTTCCCTCTCTTGCCGGCGACGCGGCGGGCAAAACCCTCTCCGTCAACGCATTGGGCTATAGGATACCACATTGTGTGGGCGTATCGCCGCGTTCCGTTTTGTTCGTGCTGGGTACAAGGCAGGTAGCTGTGCAAACTGGCCGTGCGCCCAGCCGTGGCGTTCGGCTCGCGAGATCAAGGATATGGTATGGAAAAGAAGCACGATAAGAAGGCCAAGCCCGCAGCGGGCAAGACGCCCAAAGGCATGAAGGTCGATAAGGCCGTCAAAAAATTCCGCAAGCTCGAAGGCAAACTGTGGACCCGCGAGTACCTGCTCAAGATTGCCGAGTTTGACGGCGCGACCATTGCTCCCGCCAACGGTGCCGCCGCCCGTGCCGACGCCATGGGCACCCTTGCCGGCGAGCACCATAAGCTCCTGACCAGCGAAAAGTCTGTCGAACTTGTACGTTCGCTGGCACGCGAGACCGTCACCGGCGGAAAGATCGACGACCCGCAGCTGCTTGACGAGATTCGCGTGCTCGGCCGCGACCAGCGCGAGGCAAGCGTCATCCCCACCGAGGAGGCCGAGGCCTGGACCAGGCTCACCTGCGAGGCCGACGCCGTGTGGCACAAGGCCAAAGCGGCCAACGACTGGGCGAGCTTTGAGCCCTATGTGGACAAAATCGTCAGCCAGCTCAAGCATCAGGCCGAGCTCATGGACCCCAAGCGCGACCCATACGACGTGTGGCTCGACCAGTACGAGCGCGGCCTTTCCACCGAGAGCTTCGATGCGTTTTGCGACGAGGTTAAGGCCACGGTCGTGCCGCTCGTGCACGCCATCGGCGAGCGCGGCCAGCAGCCCGCTGCAGACTTTTTGCACGCCCGCGTGCCCGAGGCCGCCCAGCGCGCCATGAGCTTCGACCTGATGAAACTCGTCGGCCTGGACCTGGACGACACCACGCTTGCCTTTACCGAGCATCCGTTTAGCGAGGGCTTCTCGGTGGGCGACGCGCGCATCGCCACGCACATCTACGAGGACGATTGCATCTCCAACGTCTACAGCATCATCCACGAGGCCGGCCACGCCATGTACGAGCTGGGCGTGAACCCCGCCTACGCGCGCACGTGCCTGGAGGGCGGCACCTCCATGGGCATCCACGAGAGCCAGAGCCGCTTTTTCGAGAACACCGTGGGCCGCAGCCGCGCCTTTATGGGACCGCTGCTCGAGGTGCTGCGCCGCCACGCACCCGAGGTCTACGGCAACGTGGACGAGGACACGCTCTACCGCGCCGTGAACATCGCTCAGCCGTCGCTGATCCGTACCGAGGCCGACGAGCTCACCTACCCGCTGCACGTTATGGTGCGTTACGAGATTGAGCGCATGCTGTTTGCCGGCGAGGCCACGGCCAAGGACATCCCCGCGCTTTGGAATCGCTTTATGGACGAGTACCTGGGCATTCCCGTTCCCGACGACACACGCGGCTGCCTGCAAGATACGCACTGGAGCGGCGGCTCGTTTGGCTACTTCCCCACGTATGCGCTGGGTAGCGCCTACGATGCCATGTTTGTGCCGGCCATGTGCCGCGACGGCGTCGACCTCAATGGCGCCTGTGCGAGCGGCGATCTGGTGCCCGTCCGCGCCTGGCTGGGCGAGCACATTTGGCAGTGGGGCCGCGCCAAGGACGCGCCGGAACTCATCAAGGGCGCATGCGGCATGGCGTTCGATGCCCGCTACTACTGCAGCTACCTGCAGGACAAGTTCACCACGCTCTACGAGCTGTAAGGCATAACCGACACGTCAACGCAAAGGGGACGCCGCGGAACCAATCCGCGGCGCCCCCTTTCCACCTAGTTGTTTAAGAACGTCCCCAATGACTACCTTACAGAGCCTCGAGCGCGTTGGCGATGCGCTTCATGGCGGCATCGGCGGATGCTTGGTCGGGCGCCTCGGCCAGCACGCGGATAACCGACTCGGTTCCGCTCTTGCGAACCAGCACACGGCCCTCGCCCGCCAGCGCGGCCTCGGCCTCGGCGATCGCGTTCTGCACGCCCATGTTCTCAAGCGCGACGTCCTTATCCGCCACGCGCACGGCAACCTGTGCCTGCGGCAGCAGCTTGCACGGAGCCGTAAGTTGCGAGAGCGTCTCGCGCTCGGCACGAATCACTTCCATCACGCGCAGCGAGGTCATAATGCCGTCGCCCGTGCGCTCGATATCGCCAAAGATCGTATGGCCCGTCTGCTCGCCACCCAGGCTGTAGCCGCCCTCGCGCATCTTGGCATACACGTGACGGTCGCCCACGCCGCTGGTCACGGCGCTCAGGCCGGCAAGCTCCAGCGACTTGACAAGGCCAAAGTTACTGGCAATCGTCGGCACCACGGTACCGCCCGAGAGGCGCCCGTGCTTGTTCAGATACACGCCGCACACGTACAGGATCTGGTCGCCGTCGACCACGCGCCCGCGCTCGTCCACGGCCAGGCAGCGGTCGGCATCGCCGTCGTAGGCAAAGCCCACGTCCAGGCCCTGCTCCACCACATGGCGCTGCAGACGCTCCATATGCGTGGAGCCGCAGTCGACGTTGATGTTAAAGCCATCGGGCGCGGCATTGATCACGCGCACGTCGGCACCGAGCGCGTCAAACACCGGCTTGGCCACCGAGGAAGCCGAGCCGTTGGCGCAGTCGATACCGATTTTGACGCCCTGCAGCGAAAAGTTCGCACTTGCAATGAGCGAAGCAATGTAGCGGTTGCGGCCCTGCATGTAGTCCACCGTGGCACCGATGTGGTTGCCCGTGGCCAACGGAACTTCGCTCTTGCCATCGATGTAATCCTCGATGAGCTCCAGTACGTCCTCGTCCATCTTAAAACCGTCGCTATTGACGAGCTTAATGCCGTTATCGCAAAACGGGTTGTGGCTCGCGCTGATCATGATGCCGCAATCGAAGCAGCCCTCCACGGTCTGATGCGCCACGCCCGGCGTCGGGATCACGTGCAGCATATAGGCGTCCGCACCGCTCGCGACCAGACCGCTCACCAGCGCCGCCTCGAACATATAACTCGAGCGACGTGTGTCCTTGCCCACGATAACGCGCGCCTTAGCACTGCGGTTGGCGCCGTAATACCAGCCCACAAAACGGCCAATCTTATAAGCGTGCTCTACCGTCAGCCCAACGTTGGCCTCGCCGCGAAAGCCGTCGGTGCCAAAGTACTTCATGCGCCCTCCTTACAAAATAGGGGCGGACAGATTGCCTGTCCGCCCCAAAATGGTACTCGATTATCTGCGCTACCAGAAAAACCCTACGCCGACGCGCTGTCGCGAGCCGCCTGGCATGTAGGGGTCTGACGCAGCGTAAGCGGCTTGTCCCCCGCCTCGGCCGACGTGGTCAGCGTATACGTGATCGTCGTCGTCTCGCCAGCATGCAGGTCAACGGTGCCCGAATAGAAGGGGATTCCATGCCACGTAGCGGCACCAAGACCAAACTGGGTACCCTCAACCGTAAGGTCACTGATGTTGCCACCCGTCGGGGCAAACAACGAGACATTCAGACGCTCGTCGTCACGCGCGGCATCGGGTGCGCTCGCCGCAACGTAGTCGGGCAGCTTGCCAGCCTCCTCCTGCGTCATGATGTTCGTCAGGGTAACGGTGATGCGATAGGAGCACGTGCCGTCGCCGTTCTTCACGCCCTGACCAATCTGAGTGTCGGCGTTCAGATACCAGTCGAGCTTGGAGAAGCTCAGGTTGTTAAAGTAAACGCCGGCAACGGGATCGGCACTCGGATCATCCGGATCGGGCAGCGAAGCGTCAATGCCCGTCTCTTTGATGGCATTCTGCTCATCATCGTTTCTCATCCACGCGATCAGGCGGCCCTCTTCGGCACCGCGCTCAACGGCGCTGACAAGGTTCGCAACATCGACGTCGCCGATACCGCCAAGAATCTTGTCAAAGGCAGCGCTGGCGACGGATGCAAAGATGCCGTCCGACTCCTCGACCGGATAGTTCCAGTACACATCGTGCATGAGGACCTTTGCGGCGTTGGTGCCGTCGACAACCGTTCCGTCGGGCAGTGACACGTTACCGACCAGGCCCAGCAGATACTGCAGGAACACCGGGTCGATACCGATGACGCCATCAACGTCTTGGCCATACTCGGACTTCCACAGAGCGGCGACACGCTGCGAGTTGCGGGGCCAATCAGGCGAATAGGTATTGCCCGAGTTGTACAGGTTGCTGTGGTTGCCGAACAGCGCCTCATCCTCTTCGTCGACGCTCTCGACCGCCTCATCCTCGCTGAGTCCAATGCGGGGAACAAAGTCGCCGATCGACATCTGACCGTCGGTGACCGAAATCAGGCCCTGCGAACCGCCAAAGCCGCCGCAGGCACGAATCTCGACGTTGTTCATGGCGTACATAAGGTAGTTGCGCGTCTGGCCGTTGGCGCCGAGCATCTGGGGAAGGACGGGGGCGACCTTCTCCGCCGCGTCAACCGCACCGTTGAGGGTGGCAAAGCCGTCCTTGGCCTTATCGACCAGCTCGGTCACCTGGGAAATATGAGTATCGCCAATGCCCTGGACCTTCTCGTTGGCGCTCTTGAACACCTTCGAGCTGCTGGAAAGCGAATCGGCGACCGCCTGCAGCGCGGACACGTTAATCATGCCGTCCTGGAACAGCTTGCCGGGCGTGGCCTGCGAAAGGTTGTCAGCCATGGGAACCAGCGCGTTGCTCGAGACATCGGACAGGGCGTCAATCATGGTGCGGGCCGCATTGATATCGCTGCCATACACCGGGATAAACGAAGCCGCCGTCCACAGCGGGCTCGAGGTCTCCGCCTTCATGCTGTTACAGAGCTCATCGATCTTCTTCGCGTCGTCAGGCAGCGTCGAAAAATCGCCCGACGTGACCTTGTCCTTAAGGCCACCGACGATCTCGACAGCCTCCTTCGCTTCGCTCTTTACGGTCTTTGCCGAGTTAAGCAGCATAAAGCCGCTTGCGCCAAGCACAACGAGAAGCACCGCGACTACAGCGGCAATAATGGCGCCGGTGTGACGCTTTTTGCGCTCGCCCTTGCGATGGCGATGACGGACCAGACCGTCAGAGGTCGAACTCGACGAAGCGTCGCTACCGTAGTTCAAACCAAAATCGTAATAATCTTCCTTGGAACCCGAGCCCGCAAACTCGGCACCGCTATCATCCAGGCGGGCGAACGTGCCAGTCTCGGAGGCGCCGGTGTAAATCGTGCCAAGGTTACCCGTAAGCCCCGCGCCACCGGCAGAGGGAGTATTGTTGGCGGCCTTGCCGGCATTAACGTTGCCGGCGCCATTCGCGGCGTTGGCAGCACCCGCGTTGTTCGCGGGTACCGAAGGAGCCCCGCTCGGCTGCGACGTGGAGGTTGCACCGTCCGCAAAGACATTTCCTCTTGCACGGCCGGTCTTTTTTGCCTTTTGAGACTGCTCGTACAGAGCGGTAAACATCGCCGTCTCGCCCGGGGACACGCGCTTACCGGAACCGCCCTGTCCAGCGCCGCCCGGCGTGCCGGCCTTACCAGCCCCGTTCGGACGCGGCGGAACTGCAGGGCGGCCGCTATCGCTGCCCTTAAAGTGATTACCAGCCATAAAGAAATCCTCGCAATTGAGTCGCAATGAAAAAGTCCATAACATTACTAGTTTATGGCATTTTGAGCATCGACAGCTAAACTCCAGACACGGACGTCAATTGGCGAAAATGCGGCACAACACCTTTTCCGTCTTGGCAGCGGCGCCAGCTACACCGTGAGGAACATCATCACGATGATCATGACAAAGCCGATAAGGTCGGTCGGCAAAAACACCGTCCCCAGCATAACGGCGCTGGTGATGGTCGCCGAAACCGGCTCCACAGTTCCGATGAGGCTCGCGCGCACCGAGCCGATGTCCTTAACGCCCTGCATATAAAGCATGTAAGCAAAAAACGAGCCGATAACCACGAACACCGCGAGCGCCTCGATGCCGGCAGCGTCGAGCGCCGGCATATGCGCCCAGGGCTGCACGAAGACGCACGAGACCACGCCCGCCGTGAGCATTGCCGAGCCCGTGACGATGGGGCTGCCGTATTCGGGCAGGATCTTGGCGGGAATCACCGCCATACACGCGGCGCTGACCGCACACATAAGACCTGCTGCCAGGCCAAGCGGCGAGATATTCAGGCTGGTGGGGTCGCCGCCGGTGGCGATTAAAAAGGTTCCACCCAGAGCTAGGCCAATGCCGATGACTTCACGAGTACGTGGCATGCGGCGATCGATCACGCAGGTGTAGCCCATGATGATAACGAGCTGCAGGCACTGGAGCACCGTCGCGGTTCCGGCGTTCGTCAGCCGCACGGCCGAAAGATAGCAAAACTGGTTGAACAGCAGGCCAAAGGCGGTAAAGAGCAGCAGCTGCTTGCGATCGGCGGGTGTGGTCCAGAGCTTAATCAGGCGCGCACGGTCGCGCGCGACGACCACGACCATAAAGAGCAGGCCGGCAAGAATCTGACGCACGCTCATAAGCCACAGCGTATCGACATGGTAGGTATCGAACAAAAAACTCGCGCTGGTGCCCGAGAAGCCCCAAAACGAACCGCCCACCAGCGTAGCCAAGACGCCCGTGATCATCTTGCGCGTCGAAGCGCTGTTCAGGCGGTCGCGCCATGCGCGACGGGTGTTGCGGCTGAGCTCGTCGGTGCCCTCGGGCACATCAATGTTCGATATATCGGTCATCGGCACCGAAGCCCCTGCGCCTTCGACCTGCTCGACACACTCTTTGCTCATTCCACTCCCCCGAAACAGCCTGGAAACAATTCGGCTTACCTTACCACGGCGAAGTCACCAGCTGGAGGCTTGTCCGCTTATCGGTAGGACAATTCCGCAGGCGTCTTTCCATAGCTCGATACCGCAATGGCCTTGCATTATGCGACAGCCAAATCGCGGCAGCAGGCTCTTTTGAAATGGATGCGACAAAGCCCCCGAATTCCACAATGTAAGCGATTTTTAAAAATGTTCTTGCCACCGAGTTCAGGCTCCGTTATATTATCCCTTGCGCGCTTGCGCACCCTTGATCGGGCGTTTAGCTCAGGGGGAGAGCGCTTCCCTGACACGGAAGAGGTCAGAAGTTCAAATCTTCTAACGCCCACCAAATGTTCGCAGCTCAGAGGCTATGTCCTCTGGGCTGTTTTGTTTTATGTCGCCAAATCAGCTGGCAGCTCCAACCGCCCAAGCAACCACCCTGCCCATACACAAAACCGCGTCAGCGACCCAAGTGCCTATCCCGGCTGACTCCGCAGTCAATCAAAACCGCCCCAATAGTCACCGAGGCCGAGACCAACACGTCTCGAACCCATCCGAGCCGCAACTTCTCAGCAAAACGCCGCGATGTCTGCGTCCTGCGGTATCCTTGAGCCACTTGCACCTGCAGCACCAAGGAGCCGCCATGCGCACCGAGCTCGATGTCCCCTTTTCGCACAAAGAAGAAGCCAAGGCGCTGGGCGCCAAATGGGACCGGACCAAGAAGATCTGGTATGTACCCAGCGGCGTCAACCCCGAGCCCTTTGCCGAGTGGCTGCCCGGTGTTGACCGATCCGACCCCTCAGCGCCGTATATATATCTAGTACTGGGCAAGCGCGAATGCTGGAAGTGTCACAAAGAGACCTCAGTCGCGGCCTTCGGCATTCCCTATCGAACCGATAACGACGAGAGCATCGCCATCGCGCACGCGCCCAACGAAGCCGGGCACATTGCCATCGACACGGCCAACGCCAACGCACTCGCCATCGTGCCCGCTCTTGGCTGCGTGCCGGGCGAGATCCGCGACTACCTTCATAAGCGCTGCGGCTACAAGCCCGTAGGCGCGCGAGCCTCCAAAGCCCCGTCGCTCGGCAACACGTGCACCAGTTGCGACGCGCTGCAAGGCAGCCGCTATCTGTTCGAGGAGCCCTCGTCCCCATTTGCCCTCACTGCCATCAACAAGCTGCCGGCACTGGAGTTTGTGCGCGTCGAAGTTGCCGGCGTATTTGGCGTCCCGGCCACGCGCACCGACTTTGACCAGGCGCTCTTTACCTGGGCACGCGACCATCACGCCGAGTTCCACAGGCAACTCGGTGAGGGGGTTTATTTGTAGATACAGAGAAGCCTTCACAGCCAGCTCCTCCGCATCACCTATCCCTCGTCGCCGGCGTCGTACACGATATCGAGGCCACAAACAGGGCATTTCTCCGGATACACCGGCATATGAACGCCTGTCCGTTTTCTCACTTCGTCGCTGAGTCTGTCGCGCGCATCGATAAACCGAATATCGAGACACGGTATTTGCGAGCCGCAGCAAGGGCAGGTGACGACAAACGACCCGCAATCAACCTCTACGCTCGAAAACATATTGTTCTCTATAAGGGCACACGGCAGTTTTCCGTACTTCCCCATCGCAATATCGCCTCGCCAGCTACGCTCCCCTCTCGCTATACAAATAAGGAAGAGCATGCACCGACGGGCGTGCGCGAGATTGCATCGCCACGCGATCCGATCAAACAACACGATCGTCAAAGAATGCCAAAGCCAAATACGCTAATACGGCAGAAGCCCCGCCTTTTCACGCTTCTTTTCCGAGCGATCGAACTCAATGCGATGGGCCTCAAGAAACACCGTATTGGGTCGCCACTGACGCTCATTCGGCTGCCTTAGCGTCGCACCCGCAAAGGAAACGTAGTCGGTCTTATCCAGCAGGTACGATCCGCACAGCCGATATTCGCCGCAAACAGGCTCAAACGAAATCAGGTGAGCATCAAATAGGGAATGAAGATCGCGCCGAAGCAGAATGCCGTTGCTGGCAACCTGCGATTTGGGTCCCGAGTAATTCTCGATATGTGCAGCCTCCAGAGCTTCGCTGACGCCGCAGTCCGACACCGCGCAACGGCCATCATAGGCGGCAACGAGCTGCTTGCGGAACCATTGCTGCCCCAATCGCTCGCGCCTTAACGCATAGCGGACCTTTTCGTCGTCGGTCGTACCCTGTCCGGCAAACTCAATATCGACGGGCATGTGCTTCAGATAACTCATGTCGGGCGCAAAACGAGGGTCCGATCCGCCTTTATGAACAGGACCGTGCAGAACAAACCATCCGTTTTCGGGCTCGAACCGTTCAACAAATGCAAGGCCGAGCACCTTGTAGCCCACCTCGGTTGCAAATATGACTCCGACTGGAACGCCACATTCCATGCAGTTGAGCATTTTACGGTTGTAATTCTGGTCTCGAAAACCAACGGTACCCGGCGCTTGAACCGAGTACTTAATGACCCACGTACCATCGTCCAAATAGAGCGGAGGCACATCGGTGTAGAAGCTCTTTTTAGAGTTATGGACCGAAAGCGCAAAGATCTTATTGGGATCTTGCTTCACCCGATCCTGGCCCGGCCAGAAGATCCCTGAATCCCGCGTTACGGGAAAGAAGTCCGAGCCAATTCTCAAACGGTACTGATACTGAGGGCTATCTTCCTTGGTGTGGTGCGGAAGGCTGGTCCAAACGCCGCCGCGCTGTTCCTCACCCAGAAACCACTCCCATGCCTCAACGTATTCGGAAGGCACGAGACTGCAGGCGCGGTCATAGCTTGGTCCATCCATCAACGGAACAGCAAGGTCAATGTCGTTCATCGCCAGCACCTACAACCATACGAACGCGAGTCATGCCCCTCAATAATATGGCCGAGAGTCAATTATTACGAGATCTCATTCCGCGATCGGCACATCGTTGATGCTCTCGGTTTGCCGCTGGCGCGCTTGCACCCCGCTGCCCCACTCCCCTGTATACTGATGTAGCACGTGTTTCATCCGGGCTTGTTGGGCCGGGTCGTTCATGGGAGGTTCTTGTGGCTGTTTCGAATCCGCCTAAGGGAAGCGTTTCTTCTTCGTCCATCAAGCCGGTTACGCGCAAGGCCGTGCGTTGCCAGCGCGAGGTCGCTTGGCTTGTCACGCAGGCGGCGGGCAGGCTTGTGGCGACCACTCAGGACGTCAATGCGCCTACGCCGAGCTTTGTGTTAGCGGCGGCGCTGGATCGAGTACGCCAGCTGGAACTCGCCGCACAAGAAGACGGCAGCCATCTTGGCTACCAGGACGCTATGGCACCCGACCTGTTGACCTTTTGCCGCATGGCCAAGTTGCCCGCCGCACCCAATGCACTTTCGGACGCAGGCTACATGTTTACGCTTTCGGGCGCGGAGCTCATCCGCGATATCTACGCATACTGCGGCGAACTCGCCGAGCGCAGCGTCTTTGGCACGGCTGAAGTCAAACCGGGAAATGTCATCAAGCTGGTTCTTAGGCTGTTCTTGATAGACGGGTTCGGGGCCATGTCGGCGTAAGCCGAGTCTTTAGCATCACCGTCGACTGGGCAACAACCGCTTTACCTTAATGGACGCCAATCGAGGGTCGATTATTGGGTCGCCTCGTCCACTAACGCATCTATCCCACGCGCTCCGTGGCTCGTCGCCGGCGCCGTGGGCTCAAGCTCGCCTTGAGCAATGAGCGCGTTGACGCGCGACCTAACCTGGGAAATTGTGAGCCCTGTGTGCTCTGCCAGCTCGCGCGTCCCCAGCTCGCCGTAGTGTTTGAGTGCCGTCACAATTAAGCCCCCGCCATGATCGACCGGCTCGATCTTTGAACGGTAAAGTACGACCTTGAACCGATCGAATCCCGGGCAGAACAGGGGCTCGGCCAGACCATGCGCGCGCATGGCATCGATCATCATCGGGATGCCCGAGCCATTGCCCTCAGCCGGCGAACCTGCGCCATCCGGCAGCGGGACAATCGACATGAGCTTCACAAGCGTCGCGTTACGGCATCGGGAGCTGCCGTCAAACAAATTCTCACGCGTTTTTCCGCCACAAAGGCCACCGGGATTCACCACCTCGATACGGTCGTCAAAAACGTCGACAGCGATCGATTGTCCGCAGAACCGATCCCCGTATTCCCTATGAATAACTGCATTGGCAATCGCTTCGCGCAGAACCTCCTCGGGAATCTCCAGCGAGTCGATACGCGAGATGCCTTGGACGGTCGAGATGCGGCGCAGGTTTTTGGCGACAGCTGCGACGGCATCCGAAATCATCTCGCCTAGGGTGCCCTCGCAGACTGTGCGGTCCATAAACCTTAGTGGCCCCGCAGCTCCCTTTTGAGTTCCCACGTGGACAGCCACATCAATGAAGAGCTTGGGATAGAACTGCTGAGGGTAAACGCCCGCGGCAAGGAGGCCGGCCTTGGTAACATTGCCCCGGAAGTCGAGGAAATTCAGACGCTCCATCTTTGTCTTCTTGTCCGCCGCACCGCGCATCGCTCGAGGCGTCAACGAATAGGCACGCTCTATCGTGCGGTCGACCAGCGACTCGTCGAGATCGCCCACACTCGTGCCGGGCACCGCATCGCGATCGCTAGGACTCGTCCGTTCATATGACGACAGTGCCAAAACCTCGGTCGATGAAAGCGGCACATCTTTGTCATCAATGCGCTTGTAGCTGCCGCCCTGGGCGCCCCGCTCTATGACATAGCAGGGCTTGCTCGACGGATCGAGCTCCTCAATCGTAATGACGAGAACGATGACGCCCTGAAGCTCCACTCGCTCGATCGTGTATTTGGGCGGATTGGCTAGCTTTCCTCGACCGCCCGCATCACCCATGCCTGACACAAATTGGTTGAGCACTTTCTCGGTCTCGAAGTTCTCAACCGGGACAAAACCTGCGCGCTCGCTCACGCCGAGCACGATGATTCCGCCGGCAGTGTTCGCGAATGCGCTAACCGTTTCCCATACGTCGCGGGAAAGCGTCGTGGCGCTCTCCTTGACCTCGACGTTAAGATCGTCCGAGCCCATGCGCCTTAAAGACTCGAGCAGACCAGTCAGCTCGTTTTCGTTCATCTGCATGTCCTTTCGCTCGGCCCGGCGGAGAATGCCGCGAATAGATTTCCTTCGTCTCTCAGTTATCTCTCGTAATTATCTCTTGTCTCTCTGTTATCTCTCGTATTAGAGATGAGTGAGAGATGAGAGAAAAGATGTCTGCCATCTGTTTCATTTAAACATGTTTTTGCTGGTAGAACAATCAGTATTGAGACAATACCATGATTGCTTGTCTCTTTGCTG
>CABRLT010000005.1 GCA_902471785.1 uncultured Collinsella sp. | reverse complement strand
TTTGCTTATGTCCTTGCAACCCAATGCGTCTTTACGTTTTAAACGGAATTAGAAAATCACTCATAGCAAAAACGGGCTTTAATCCCAAAGAGATGACTTTGATTATGAATCAAACCAGCAGCCAGGGCATAGCTGCAGTGCAATCGCTACAAGAAAGGCCGCCCTTGGTGGCGGCCCTTCTACTTGCTACTAGTCGCGCGTCAGCTTGCGGTGGATACGATGCGGCTGGGCTGCGTCCTCGCCCAGGCGCTCGATACGGTTGGCCTGATAGGCCTCGAAGTTGCCCTCAAACCAATACCAGTTGCCCGGATTCTCGTCGGTGCCCTCCCACGCCAGAATGTGCGTGGCAACGCGGTCCAGGAACATACGGTCGTGGCTAATGACCACCGAACAGCCCGGGAACTCGAGCAGCGCCGCCTCGAGCGAGGACAGCGTCTCGACGTCGAGGTCGTTCGTGGGCTCGTCGAGGAGCAGCAGGTTGCCGCCCTGCTTGAGCGTAAGCGCCAAGTTCAGACGGTTACGCTCGCCGCCGGAGAGCACGCCGGCGCGCTTCTGCTGGTCCTGGCCCTTAAAGCCAAAGCTCGCCACGTACGCGCGGCTGGGGACCTCGGTCTCGCCGACCATCATGTGGTCCAGGCCATCCGAGACGACCTCCCACAGGTTCTTATCGGAGTCGATGCCGGAACGGTTCTGGTCGACGTAAGAAATCTTGACGGTCTCGCCCACCTCGAGCTCACCCGAAGTCAGCGGCTCCAGACCAACAATCGTCTTAAAGAGCGTAGTCTTGCCCACGCCGTTGGGGCCGATGACGCCCACGATGCCGTTACGCGGCAGGGTGAACGAAAGGTCATCGATGAGCACACGGCCATCGAACTCCTTGTGCAGGTGATGAGCCTCGAGCACCTTGTTGCCCAGACGCGGGCCCACAGGGATGCGGATGTCGGTCCAGTCGAGCTTCTGGCTTGCGCGGGCCTCGGCCTCCATCTCCTCGTAGCGAGCCAGACGGGCCTTGTTCTTGGCCTGGCGAGCCTTGGGCGAGCTGCGTACCCACTCGAGCTCGGCCTCCATGCGCTTGGCGAGCTTGGCATCGCGGTTGCCCTGCGCCTCGATACGGGCGGCCTTGGTCTCCAGATACGTGGAGTAGTTGCCCTTGTAGGGATAAAGGTGACCGCGGTCGACCTCGCAGATCCACTCGGCAACGTTATCCAGGAAGTAGCGATCGTGCGTGACGGCAAGCACCGCGCCCTGGTAGTTGTGCAGGAAGTGCTCGAGCCACAGGATCGACTCAGCGTCCAGGTGGTTCGTGGGCTCGTCGAGCAGCAGCAGGTCGGGAGCCTCGAGCAGCAGCTTGCACAGGGCCACGCGACGGCGCTCGCCGCCGGAAAGCACGTTGACCGGCATGTCGGAATCGGGCAGCTGCAGGGCGTCCATGGCCTGGCCGAGCTTGGAATCGATATCCCAGCCATCAGCGGCGTCGATCTCGTCCTGGAGCTTGCCCATCTCGGCCATGAGGGCGTCCATGTCGCAATCCGGGTCGCACATCTCCTCGCCGATCTTATTGAAACGATCGACCTTGGCGATCATATCGCCAAACGCCATGCGCACGTTCTCGATGACGGTCTTGTCGTCGTCGAGCGGCGGCTCCTGCTGCAGGATACCCACGGTGTAGCCGGGGGTAAGCCTGGCATCGCCGTTGGAGACCTCCTCGATGCCGGCCATGATCTTGAGCAGGGTCGACTTGCCCATGCCGTTGGGACCCACGACGCCGATCTTGGCACCGGGGTAGAAGCTCAGGGTCACGTCGTCAAGGATCACCTTGTCGCCATGAGCCTTACGAGCCTGATACATCTGGTAGATGAACTCTGCCATTTGCCTGTTTTATCCTTTCTACCTGCTGTTTTCCTATTCTTGATTCGCTTTAGTGGAAACGAAATGGAAAAACCAGCTCTGAAACGTAACGAAAAAGGGGCATGGTTGCCCACACCCCCTAATACTACCTGGGAAAAGTCCCCCGGAACATATTATGAACTGCGTACGCTAGTTTTCCGCAACCTTAACGAGCGGCTCGCTGCGATTTGCGCCACAGCAGATACGAGTAGACGTAGACGGCTCCGACCGAACCAAACGCCAGAACCGCAATCACCGCGGCGACGACTTCACTCGAAAGCACCGCACCTGCCACGCCCATCGCAATCAGGCCAACACCCAGCACCATAAAGCAGGCACCGCCAAAGCGCTGCGTACGGCGCCAGTTCTCGGGATCGGCAAGCGCCCAAGGCGTCTTGATACCGAGCGTATAGTTCTGCTTCACACGCGGCAAGTAGTTGCCTACGCCGATGAACAGCAAACCGATAGCACCGGAAATCAGCACGTTGACCGAACCGACCGCCGGCACCACGCCCCAGACCGTAAGCTCTCCCAGCCAGCTTACGGCACACATGAACAAGGTAAAGGCGATTACGAAGCCCTGATAGAACTTGCCCGAGGTTCGATATGCCTCACCTTTGGGATCGATGCGCGGCACCACGCAGAACATTGCAAGAAGTGCCAGAGGCAGCACGCCGAGCGCGGAGGCCATCCAGCTAGGGCCCCAACCGTCGACGGCGCCGTTCGCTCCCCAGTGCGTGGGAATCTGCGCAGGCAAGCTCGGCATCACCATGAGGTGCGCTACGACATTGGCGACGCACAGAGCGACCAGCACAATCCACACGCGCGACGATACCCCCGTGGGGTGAATGCCCTTGTTTTCGTTATTCATCCTTATCACCTTCCGTGTTTGTAAAGCCCATAAACCAGCCAATTAAATCCTGCATGACGGTGGTGTTTAAGCTGTATACGATGTTTTGGCCATGGCGCTCGTCGGTCACCAACCCGGCGTTTTTGAGCGTCGCCAAGTGATGGCTCAGCGACGGCTTACTGATATCGAAATGCTCGGCAAGCTCCCCCGCCGTGCAATTGCCCTCGCGCAGCAACTCCAAAATGCGCCGTCGCGTTGGATCGGCAAGCGCCTTAAAACCCTCTCCCGGCATAAGACCCCCTTTCATCATCTCTCATGACGCGCACACTATACTCGATATTTAGATGTTTGTCTAACTATCTAATACAGGAACATCTATAGAACATTCGTTCGTATTTAGCTACAATGGAAGTTGAAGCAGATGGGCCAGCTCCCTCTACCCGAGAAGGAGATGGACTATGAGTATTGACGATGTCCTGACGTTGTTATTGCTTGTAATCGCGGCTGTGGAGCTCGGCATCCACATTGGAGGTCGAATGAAATAGCCGCCCCCGCGTAATGCGAAGACGGCCACTTCTCACGCTACAAACGTGTTTTGGAGTTGGCCAACCCGCTGCAACGGGTGCCATCTGCTTCAATCTTATGCGAATCCCGACCCCATTTCAACAAGCCCCAAGGGCTCAAATGAAATCGCGATAATACCTATAATGACGATAACTAAAACACGATTCGCTTCCCCATCGGAGGATGTCTATGACCGAAACTGCTGCTCTCGTCGAGACGCGCGATACCAAGCTCGAGATCATCATGGGCCGCGAGGCACTTAATAAACTCGCCAACGCCACGGTGTTGGTGCTCGGCTGCGGAGGCGTGGGCTCCAATTGCTGCGAGGCACTTGCCCGCGGCGGCATTGGTCATTTTGTAATTCTGGACAAGGACATCATCGCGCCCAGCAATATCAATCGCCAGGCCATCGCCTTTCACAGCACCATCGGCAAGCGCAAGGTTGACGTGACGGAAGCCATGATTCGCGATATCAATCCCGCCGCCACCGTTATCAAGCGCACCGAATACCTGCTGAGCGACAACATCGACGAGTTCTTCGCGAGCGTTTTGGAGCAAACAGACGGCAAGCTCGACTACGTCGTCGACGCCATCGACACCATCTCGGCCAAGCTCACCATTGCCAAATATGCTCAGGCCCACGACATTCGTTTGGTTAGCTCCATGGGCGGGGCCAACAAGCTCCATCCCGAGTGCCTCCGCTTTGCCGACATTTTCGATACGGTACGTGACCCCATGAGCCGCATTATGCGCAAAGAATGCAAGAAGCGCGGAATCAAGAGCCTACACGTACTGTTTAGCTGCGAGGAATCGGTTAAGACACAGCCCCGCGACCCTTCCAACATCCACGAGCGCACCGAGCTGGGAACCGCCAGCTTTATGCCGCCCATCATGGGCCAGATGATCGCCGGCGAGGTTATCCGCCAGATCAGTGGCCGCGGCACCGAGCGCGTGCGCGCCGATGGCCAGCGCCTGGACTAGCAGGATGCCCTACGATGGAACCGCGATTCTTTGACGCGCATTGTCACCTTGATTTGATGCTCAGCCCCGATGCTGCAGCCAGTGAGTCGGCGGCATTGGGTCTGGGGCTCTTTGATTGCGGCGTCGATCCACGCGACTTTTCGGCCGCAAACGAGCGCGCTCGTCGCCACCCGGGCATCATCGCCGGCGTTGGGCTTCACCCCTGGTGGCTCGCCGATGGCCACTGCGGTTTTGCCGAAGTCAATCTGCTTTGCGAAGTTGCTGCCCAAGAACGCTACATCGGCGAAGTCGGACTCGACTTTTCCGCGCGCTTTGCTGGAAGTGAGCCGCTACAAATACAGGCACTTAACCGGCTCTGCGATGCGCTCGTGCAGCATCCTCTTACCGGGCGCGTGATATCAATTCACGCCGTTCGTTCGGCAGGAGCCGTACTGGACGTCCTCGAATCGCATGGACTACTCATCCCAAACCCCGACTCCCCCGCTATCATCTTCCACTGGTTTAGCGGCACTTCGGACGAACTCGACCGCGCGCGTAATGCGGGTTGCTATTTTTCCGTCAACGAACGCATGCTCGCGACCAAGCGCGGTCGCGAATACGCACGACAGATTCCACTCGACCGCCTACTGCTCGAGACCGATGCGCCGGCCGAGCCAAACACAGAAACAAGCGCGCAGTCGCTCATCAGGTCGCTCACAAGGACCTCAGAACGCATCACCTCGCTCAAAAACTGCGACGCAAAGCGCATCGAGTCGATAGTTTTAACAAATGCGCGCTCTGTTTTTGACCTTCGCTAACCCCTGGTGTGCAAAAAATGCCAAATATGAGTACTGCTACCGGAATGGATACATTTCTTTTAACTTTCCAACCGCCAGAATAATCCTCGATTGTCCGCTAATTAAAGCTTTTACAGTCATTCATCCTGCGTTTTCGCAAATCTTAAACCCCTCCAGACGCTCAAATCACGTCTGAAGGGGTTGATTTTGCTGCGACTAAATTAGTCACAGTACTCATATTTGGCATTTTTTGCACACCGGGTCCCGAGGAGGCGCCTGCACCTCCCCGGGACCGCTCGGCTATTCGACGATTGGCGCTCCGTGGCCCCAAGAACCTTCCATACCGCACACGGTCGAGGCAAACCCGGCAGCAAAGTCGAGCGCGCGCTCGATGGCCTCGGCGCCATCCTCGCCACGCTTGGCGGAATCGAGATAGCACATCAAAAACGAGGTGAGGAACGAGTCGCCCGCCCCCATGGTGTCCTTCATGTCCGTTACCGGTTTAGCCAGCTGGCGGTAATAGCGCTCGCCGTCGTAAGCAATGCAGCCCTCGGCGCCCGCCGTAGCCGACACAAAACGCGGACCCAGGCCCTTCACCCATGCCAGACGTTCGCGAATCTCGTCCTCACTCGCGGCATCCGCCGCACTAAAGAAAGCGAAATCGACGTAGGGCGCAATCTGCTCGTAGTACTCGTCGGTGGAGTCGTCCGAAAAGTCAAAAGAGACCGTGACGCCCGCAGCCTTCAGCTTGGGCAGCTCGCGCTCGGTAAAGCAATAGTTGCCCGAATGAACCACATCGAACTGCTTCATGTACGAAAGGTCAAAGCGATCGAGGACATAGCGCGCATCGCCACGGATACCGCCCTCGTTGGAGCCGAGGAAGACACGGTCACCGTCAACGACGGTCACGCGAGCCGCTCCGTTCTCGCCAATCATCTGCTCGCACTTGTCAAGCTCGATACCCTCATCCTCGAGGCTTGCAATGACATGCTCGGCAGCGGCGTCATTGCCAAAAATGCCCATGTATGCAGAACGTGCGGCACCGCATTTCTTGGCATAAACGGCGAAGTTCACCGCATTGCCGCCAGGATACATGGTGTGGATATGCTCGTAGCGATCGACGACGTTGTCGCCAAATCCGAGCGCGTTAACGTTAAATGCCATGGCCTTTGCCCCTTCTAGTACTCGACAACACCCATATAGCGACGGAAATCGGGATCGTGATCAAACACCTTGCCGCGTGCAGCACGCAGCTCGCAGTTCATGGCGTAGAACAGCACCGGGTCCAGATAGGCACGGACGCTCGCCGGCACGGCTTCCATACCGTACTCCTTGGCATCGAGCACCATCAGCGTATCGGTATGCGTCTTAAGGAACGCCAGGGCGCGCTCGTCCATGGCACGGCACTCGCTGGAGCCCATCTGCAGGAAGTAAAAAACGCCATCCTGAGTAGCCTCGAAGGGGCCATGGAAGTACTCGGCAGAGTGGATGTAGCTGCAGTGCTGCCACTGCATCTCCATAAGAGAGCAGATAGCGAAACCGTAGGTCTGGCTAAAGTTGGGACCGCTGCCCAGAATGTAGAAGAACTCGTGCTCCTGGCAAAGCTTGGCAAAACGATCGCCCAGCTCGGCATTTACCTTCTCGCGTGCCGGGGGAAGAATCTTATCCATCTCGGCGATACCGGCATACATATCGGCAAGATCGGCGTAGCCCTCCTGCTGATCGAGCAGCTCGGCCGCAAGCGACAGCGAAATGCCAGCGGGGACCTCGGCCTGCGGCACGCCCTCGCCCCACGGGTAGACCCACGTGGTCCACTTGCCGGAGTCAATCTTGGATCCAGCGTTGTCGGTCTGGGCGATCACCGTAGCGCCGGCAGCAAGGGCAATCTCGCAGCCCTCGACGACCTCGGGGGTGTTGCCGCTGTGGCTACAAGCGATGACCAGGGACTTCTCGCCCAGACGACGCGGACGCATGATATCGAACTCGCGAGCCGTATAGATATACGAAGTGAAGGTGGTTGCCTCGCGCTGCAGAAGCTCATGAGCCGGGATCAAATCGATCATGGAGCCACCGCAAGCAATCCAGTAGACGCTGTCGAACTTGCCCTTCTCGGCAATTGCCTCTTTGATCAGATCGTGTGCGTTCATATCCAGTTCCTTTCTTGTTTGGCCCGCAATCAATGACGTTGGTTGCGTGGCCGATGGTTGTTTTAGTCAATCAGATATTTCTCGAATGCGGCCATGTTCTTGGCATCTGCCGCCGCCGGATCATCGTAGTAACGACCGTCCGTGATTTCCTGGCCCAGCATGCCGTCGAAACCATGGGCGTTGAGCGTGGCGACGAAGGCGTCCATATCGTGCTTGCCATCGCCCCACACCAGATGGCCATACGGGTCACCGTCGATAAAGTGCATCTCGTGAATTGCCCCATCACCAAAGGCGGCAAACCAGTCCTCGAGCGTCTCGCCTGCAACGCCCATCGCGGTTGTATCAACCATGGGCTGTAAGTACGGGCTCGCGACCTCGTCAATCATGCGCTTCGCATCGGAAACCGTCGTCACAAGGTTGCTCTCCTCGGGACGCAGGCTTTCCATCGTAAGCACCAGACCGTGCTCGCCGGCATACTCCGCCAGAATGGACAAGTGCTCGCGGCTGCGCTTCCAGGCTTCCTCGCGGTCCTCGTCCCAGTCGCCCCAGCCCGAGTTGATGGACATGCGGTCGCACCCAAGTACCTCGGCAAGCTCAATGCCGTGCTTAAAGTACGCCAGGCTGCGCTGCTCATGCAGCGGTTTGCGTGCGCAATACTGCCAAGGATAGACAACGTTCTCGGGGCACAGAGTACGATACCTAAGCCCACGGTCTGCAGCCTTTTTCGCCAGGACCTCAGCCTCAAAGTAGCCCGTGTGGTCGAGCGTCACATGCGGCTCTGCACACCACAGCTCAATGGACTCAAAGCCCAAGCGCTGCTGCACATCAAGGAAGTAATCGAGCGACCACATGATGTAGTGGATATTCATGCCCGCAATCTGTTCGCGGTGCAGCGTCGGTTTGGATTCAGACATCTTATGCCTCCTTATTTCGATCGAACACGATTTGTCCGTCCGACATCGTCATGTCAACCGCAAGATCGCGTGCGTCGCGATAATCGAGGTCGAATACATCCCGATCGAGCACGCAGATATCGGCAAGCTTGCCAACCTCGAGCGTACCCAGCTCGTCTTCGCGCATCAGGTCGTACGCGCCCCCGGCAGTCCAAGCGCGCAAGAGCTCGACAAGCGTCAGCGTGTTGACCTCATTCACGGGCAGTCCGTCGGCGAAGAATCCGCCGCACGCGCTGTAGATTGACTCGCCCAGGCTCGGAATCAGCAGCGGCAGATCCGTGCCGCAGCACACTGTGCATCCGGAATCTTCCATGCCGCGGCGATTCCAGCTGTGCAAAAGTCGCGTCTCGCCAATTTGTCGACGCATCATCGACAGGCAATCCTCGCGCCGGTCCAGCGTCAGAATCTGCGGATAGACCTCGCAAATTCCACCTAACTTGCCAAACTCGACAAGATCGGTCGGGTCAGAGTTCTCGAGATCGGTAATCGCATGGCGGCGAAGCATCCGTCCATGCTCGTCTCGAGGCAGCGAGGCATAGAGCGCCACGGTGCGACGAACGGCGCCATCGCCCTGGCAATGCAAGGAATATCGGAAGCCGTCAGCATCAATTGCACGCAGCTCGTTCTCAATCAGATCCCACTCTGGCTCCTCGACGACCGTCTTACCGGCAGCGCCCGCATCGGCCGAGTCCGCATAGGGGTCAATCATCTCGGCAAGCCCCGCCCATACGCCGCGATCGGTCATACGGTTGAAGCCAGAAAAACGAACGAACGGTCCCCGGAAGCGCTCTCGTGCCTCGCGGGCATATGCCAGATTTGCACCGGCACCCACCGGCTGCGACATCATAGAGACGCGAACCGTCAGCTCACCAGATTCCTCACGGCGAGCCATTTCGTCGGCAAAGCCGTAGTAGTCATCAAACGCCATCTCCTTGATGGCGGTAACGCCGCGTTCGTTAAGCATGCTCATGTAGTCCGAATACCCTGCACGCACCTCGGGCAGCGCGAGGAAATCGCTCATCATGCGCCAGATCTTCTCGGCATAGCACGCCTGGGGTGTGAAGCCGTATCGCGCACTGGCGGCAGCATTGAGAACACAGGTATCCGCGCCCGGTGTAAAGCAGACGACGGGGATATCGCCAAAACACTCGTCAAACACAGCTGCTGTATTTGCGTTCTCGGCATCCGATGCCAACGTTTCGGGTAGGTTGTGGCCAAAAGCCGCCGCGCAATCCGGACGATCTTCTTTCCATGCACGCAAGAGCGACACGGCCTCTTTGGCATCAGCGATGCCGGACAGATCAGGCCCCAACGTCCGCAGCGCCCAGCCTGTATAGAAGGTATGCACATCGATCAGGCCAGGCATGACGGTGCGGTCGCCCAGGTCAACTACCTCGTCCGCCTGGGTCAAATACGAAGCTAGCTCACACTTGGTGCCAACAGCCTCAATTCGATTGCCACGGACCGCTACGAAACCTTCAAACGGCAGGTCCCCCGTACCGGTAAAGACGCTCTTAGACGTCAGGACCGTCAAACGATCAGACATCACAACCACCTACGCCGGAAGCATGCCGGAAATGGCAGTAATGACCAAGCCAAACACGACCATGAAGATGAAGAACTTCCAAATGGTCTTCCACCATTGGCCAAACGAAATCCTAGCCACGGCAAGACCGGCGACCGTCATGCCCGCCACGGGGCTGATGGTGTTGATGGTCTGGTTGGCAAACTGGAGCGCGGTGACGGCTGCCTCGGGATTGAGGCCCATAAGCTCGGTCAGCGGACCCATGACGGGCATGGTGAGCGCCGCAAGTCCAGAGCTCGAGGGAACCAGCAAAGAGAGCAGGCCAAGGACGATATACATAAACGTGGTGTAGACGGCGGCGGGTGCGCCGGCGAGCGCGGTAGCGAGCGCCTGAAGGATGGTGTCGATGATCATGCCGCCCTCGGCGATGACCAGAATACCGCGAGCGATACCGATAACGATGGCAGCGTACGCAAAGTCGGCGAGACCCTTAACGAACTCCTCTGCGATTGTCTGCTGGTCAAGACCGCCCAGGATACCGGCAAGCAAGCCCATGCCAAGGAACACGGCGGAAATCTCATTCATGTACCAGCCCTGGGTAACAAGACCCCAGACGATAATGCCCATACCGCAAGCAAAATCGATGAGCACGAGCTTCTGACGGATAGTGAACTCTTCCTCGATGGAGGCATCGGTCACGGAAAACTCAATACGCTTGAGCTTATCGTCCTCGTACACAATGGACGACTCGGGGTTTTTCTTGACGCGCATGGCGTAGCGCATGGCCCATGCGATACCGACGGCAGTGAAGATAACCCAAGAAACGGCGCGCAGCCACAGTTGCGGATTACCCTCGATGCCAATGATGCCTTGGGCGATCAAAACATTAAACGGGTCGATGGTCGAAGCACAATATCCCAGGTTAGGACCAAGGAAGCAGATGATGAATGCCGTCATCGAGTCATAACCGATACCCATCATGATGGGAATGAAGATGGCATAGAACGGCAGGGCTTCCTCAGACATACCAAACGTAGTGCCGCAAATGGACAGCAATGTCATCGTGATGGGAATGATGAGGATGTCCTTGTTCTTGAGCTTTTTAATCACACGGCTCATGCCGGCATTCAAAGCGTTGGTCTTGGTGATGATCGCGAACGATCCGCCAATCAATAAGACGAACGCAACGACGTCGGCAGCCTCCTGGATGCCCTTGGTGGGCGCTTGCAGAACCGCGAAGATATCCTGGCCCAGATTGATGGTCTCGCCGGTCTCGGAATCGGTGTAGTTCTTATCGACCTGTTCATAGGTTCCAGCAACGGCGACTTCACGCTCGCCCGCCGCTGTCGAAATCGTCTTGCGCTGATACTGACCAGAGGGAACGATCCAAGTCAGGACCGCAAAGACAACGATCAGCAAGAACATGATCGTATAGACATGCGGTAATTTGAACTTAAAACGTCTGTTTGTCTTCTTCGCCTTCGTATCTGACATAGATACCTCCAAAGAACTCGAGACTGCATCGCATCTCGCTTCAACGTTTGCACAATGCAAACGTTCTATGACGTTCCATAGATTACCAGCAGCTTTTTCCTTCATCAAGATAATTTCAAACTGATTGCCGCAACGCGGTTGAACGGTTGCGTTTGCGCCGTGAACGGTATGGAAACGCCCGGTGAGATGATCCACCGGGCGTTTCCATTCGCAATGTCCTAGATGTCAAAAACGTAGCGAGACCCAACGATCCGCTGACGACCGATGATAAACGGCCGCCGCTGCTCATCGAAAAAGAAGGCTTCCATATAAAACAAGGGCTCGCCAACGGGAACTGCCAACAGTCGAGCGACCTCGGGCGACGCGCACGCGATCTCGAGTGTGCACGGGTCGGTAAACGCGGGCGTGCGGCCCGTCCGGTTGCGCACGAACTCAAAAATGGATTGGTTAGATAGAGGTGCCGTTGATAGATAGGCGTTGTCCTCGTAAACATATATGTTGTTCTCGAGCATGACAGGGACGCCATCGGCAGTGCGCACGCGCTCAACGCAAATCAAGTCAGTTCCAACGGGAACACCAAAGAACTGTGCTTCGGTGGAATCCGCCGGCAGTATCTTTCTCGAAATGACACACGCCCCCGGTTCCATTCCGTTAACGCGACATGCGTCCGAAAAACTCTGGACGTCATCCTTCTGGCGAATCTTGCGCTTAAGCTTGGGGGCATTGACAAACGTGCCTTTCCCCTGCCGCTTCGTTAGATAGCCCTGCTGGACGAGCTCCTCAATAGCGCGTCGCACGGTAACGCGGCCAACTTTATAGTTCTCAGCCAATTCGAATTCGTTGGGTATCCGCGCGCCCGCCTTGTAGGCATCGGAATTGATTTCGTTTTTAATGATATCGATAACCTGTTGGTACAGCGGTATCGCTGCTTTACCGTCAGTTAGTCCTTCAGTCGGTGGCATATACCCTCTCCCAGCCCAATTAAGTCAAAAGCGGGCTTAAGGGCATTCAACAAGCCCTTAAGCCCGCATTAGCATAAAGTATGCTTGCTGCCGCACCAAAATGTCGGGTATTTACTCATCTGACCCGAAAAACGCGCAACTACCGCGCTCCTAAGAAAGCGTGAGCAGCTCCGGCAGCTGGTCGATAATCTTGTCCGCGGCATCCTGGCTAAAGCCAAAGCGCTCCTCGCGCTTGGCAATAACTGTCAGGCCGGCTCGCTTGCCGGCAGTGATGCCAGGCACCGAATCCTCAACGCAGCAGCAGCGATTCGCGGGCAGCCCCAGCAGGTCCAGCGCATGCAGGTAGATGTCGGGCTCGGGCTTGCTCTCCTTAAACTGCTCGCCGCTCACCACATACTCAAAGGCATCCGACAGCCCGCACGCATTGAGCACTTCCTCGATGCTATCCATGGGAGACGAGCTGGCAAGCGCCACGCGAACGCCACGGCGCGGCAGCTCTCGAATCGTATCCACGGCGCCTGGGTTAATCAAAGCCTGATAGTCGCGCGGACGCTTATGCGCCCACTCGTCCCAACGGATCAACGCTTCCTCGCCAGTTAAATGCCCCTTCCCGGCGCGCTCAAACCAATCGACCAGCATACGCAGGAAGAACTGATGCGAGGTACCAACCTGCCCGTTCAACTCCTCTTGAGTCAGGTTAAGCCCAAGCTCCTTGGCAAACGCGGCAGTCTCGCCCAGGTAGTAATACTCGGTATCGACAATGACGCCGTCCATGTCAAAGATAACGGCGTCGAACGGAAATGCGGACACGGCACCCTCCCTAACAAAAGGGCGCCCGCAAGCGGACGCCCGAGCCATGCACTATCGGCGATTCTAACCCAGCAGCTTATCCAGCGCCACCGCAATGCCGTCTTCGTTATTATTGGCGGTCACCATCTGGGCCACAGCCTTGACCTCATCGACGGCGTTGCCCATGGCAACACCGGTTCCGGCCCACTCAATCATGGACTTGTCGTTCTGGCCGTCGCCAAACGAGACGACCTCGCTGGCATCGATGCCGAGCTTGGGCAGGGCACCCTCGAGCGCGCGGGCCTTGTCGATACCAGGCGCCGTGTACTCAAAGTACCAGTCGGCCGTAAACATGCCCGAAAGCGTCTGGGTAAAGGGCGCATACATCTCCTCGTAATGCGCCTGCAGGTAGGCCGGATCGCCTGCCGTCAGCAGCTTGTCTACGGGATAAGTGTCCACGACCTCATGCAAGCTCTCGACCTCGCGGATCTTAAGGTCGCAGGCATCGCGCTCGTATTTGACGATATTCTTCTGCGAGCCGTCCGGCAGTGTAATCATGCAGCGATACGAGTCCTCTACATGCAGGTCGCGCCCGAGCGAGATCATGGGGATCACATCATAGTTTTGCAGGTGATCAATCAGACGGTGCAGTTCGTCAGCTGGCATGGCCTGGTCAAAAAGGACCTCATCGGTCTGAGCGTCGACAACATGCGCGCCATTGAAAGCGACTAGCAGACCGTCATGGTTTTGGAGGTCAAGCTCCTGTGCCAGAGCATGTAGCCCCCATGCGGGACGACCCGAAGCCAAGATGAGCTTAATGCCCGACTCCTGCGCCGCGAGCAGCTTTTCGCGCGTACGCGGGCTGATCACCTTCTGATCGTTGGTGAGCGTACCATCGATATCCATTGCGATGGCTTTAATTGCCATATGTGCCTCCTTGCATCGTTTTTATCGCGCACTATCTTATCCGAGCCGGGGCACGTTCGCACGGCGCGCGTATGACGGTTGCAAAACCACCCCATTTGAAGCAAAGACAAAAAAGTACTTGCAAAGACGCGTTCCGACATATAAGTTGATAAAAGACCGCCGTTGCGGTTTTAAGTAGATCGAGCATATGAAGTTTGAGTTTTAGCGTGTAAGAGAAGGAAGATCGGCAAAGTACAACCCCAAACGCAATGACAACTTAATGAGGTAACTGCCACATGTGAGGCACCCAGGGCATTGCTGTCTCGATTTTGAGCACGATGCCTTCCGCCTTGCATGGGCCGTTCCATCCCGCCCCTGCAGCAACTGCCTCACGGGCTCATTGAAAACCGCATAGCACCCCAACGTCAGCACATCACCCACGGCAAGCACATCACTCACGACAACCAACACATCAACAAACAGCACGAACATCAACCGATTGGAGAAGCTATGACAAACCACCACGCTGAAGACGGCGATAAGAAAAGCATTCTGGATGCCCGCATTGAGCGAGCATATGCAAACGAATATGACGCCGCCTTTGCCGCCGCGACCATCAAGAACTACGCGTCGCTACCGCTCGCGACGATCTTGGCCGATCACCCTCAACTGCTGAAGCGCTGCACAAAGATCATGGGCGACCCCGACATTCGCAAGCTGACAGACCCCTATGCCCCAAAACGCGACAACGATTCGCACATTCTTACCGTAGGCTGCCTAGCCCATATGCTTACGGCGCTCGACACGAAACTCAAGCTCGAATGGGAACCCGACGAGCGTCATGAACTCGAAAGCAAGCGGAACACCCTGCGCACCGCACTGTTCCTTCCGTTGGACGGCCTCAAGCGCTGCAACGTCGAGCTCAATTCACAGGCGCGGCAAAAGCCCGGGACCACGGGGCAGAAAACTCCTAGACCCCATGTGGCCATCGTCGACCGCAACCGATATAACCGCATGACCGCGCACTTTTCTGCCGAGGGAGCAGCCATAAGGACGCTGATCGACCTGCTGTGCCTCCTGAGCATCAACGAACTATTTGAGGGCTATCTCGCCCTTGTTCCCGCGACGGCACCCAAGTCGGTAGCAAAGATCATCGAGACCTGCAGACGCCAGTTTGAGCGCCATCGCAATGGCAGCGAGATGAACGCCAGCATCGCGCAGTACTACGCGGCCCATTACAAAAATGACGGATGTGCCCCTATCGAGCATCAGCTGCGGCTCGCCTACACCACGCCCGTCGCAACGCTCCATCGCTTTGGAGCCCTTGGCGCTTGCGAGCCGCACGAACAGGCAGCCTGCCCCACAACCGAGCTCGATCTCAGGCTCGGACGAACCCTGTAGCCCGCCAGCCCCTCCGCGGGCAACAATCCTATTCCACAACACAACCAACAGAAAGGAGTCCTCATGGACACCAATCATTCCCCCATCATCAGCCCCCTCACCATGCGTGAATCCGCCCGAGGTATCACGCTCACCAGCATTTACGATGAGATGCTCGCCCGTCGCGAGCTCTCCGTCATGGGAAACATCGAAACCCCGATGGCCCACGACCTATGCCAGCAGATTCGTCTGCTCGATGCCACCGACCCCAGCCGCCCCATCACCATATTTGTCGCCAGCGCCGGCGGAAGCGTGCGATCGGGTCTTGCGATCTATGACGCCATGCGCCTCGCATCGTGCCCCATCCGCACCGTCTGCCTGGAATTCGCCGCGTCCATGGGCGCCGTGATCTTTATGGGCGGCGACGATCGCCGTATGGCGCCCCATGCAGAGCTCATGATTCATGACCCGCTGATCCCCCAGGGGGCAGGCGGCTCGGCACTTGCGTTGCAGGAAACCAGCCGGCGTCTCATGCAGACCCGCAAGACCCTCACGCAAATCCTCTCGGACCGCAGCGGCCTCACGCCCAAGCGCATCCAGTCCCTCACTGCAAAAGACACCTACCTTTCGGCCGAGCGCGCCGTCGAGCTCGGCTTTGCCCACGAAATTCTCTCGACCACCAAGGAGGTCGCCCATGTCTAACCTCGCCAGCCGCCTCGCCGCATCTGAGTCCGCATCGTCCACCATCCTCGCCAAGGATCGAACGCTCTCCTGCGACACCCGCCAAACGGGACTCAACAACAACGCACTTGTGATCGGCCCCTCGGGAGCCGGCAAGACCCGAAACGTCCTCAAGCCCAACCTGCTGCAAATGAACGCAAGCTACATCGTGCTCGACACCAAAGGCACGCTCTGTCGCGAAGTGGGACCCGTGCTGGCAGCCCACGGTTACCGCGTGCAATGCCTCAACTTCGCCGACCTCAACACCGTCCCGGCCCTTGCGCCCGGCATCGAGCGCTGCGGCTACAACCCCCTGAGGCACATTCGCCGCAAGGCGGACGGCAGGCCCAACCAGCAGGACATCCTCTCGGTGGCAAAGGCCATCTGCCCCATCGAGGACAACAACCAGCCTTTTTGGGATCATGCGGCGGCAAACCTGCTGTCGTGTCTTATCGCCTACGTCACCGAACAGCTACCCGCCGACGAGCAGACGATCAGCTCGGTCATCAAGCTGATCGAGCACCTGCAGGACGGTGCCACGGGTCGATTGTTTGACGACCTGATCACGACCGACCCCCAAAGCTATGCCCTCTCGCTATGGCGGCGCTACGCCATTACGCAAAATGCCGAGCGCATGCACGCGAGCATCGTCGGCATCCTTGCCGAAAAGGTCATGTGTCTGGGATTCGACGGTGCGGCACAGCTCTATCGTGAGTGCCATCAGGTGAACTTCGCTTCCATGGGACACACCCCCTGCGTCCTGTTTGTAACCGTGAGCGATATTGACCGCAATCTCGATCCGCTGACCGGCCTCTTTATTTCGCAGGCGTTTATGGGCCTCATTCGCGAGGCCGATAGGCAGCCCGACGGCAGCCTGCCCGTGCCCGTGCGCTTTATGCTCGATGACTTCGCAAATCTGCAGATCCCCCAGATCGACAACGTGCTCTCGATTATCCGAAGCCGCAACATCTGGGCAACGCTGCTGCTGCAGTCGACCAACCAGCTCGATGCGCTCTATGGCGAGGCACGCGCACGCTCCATCATGGGCAACTGCGACACGCATCTGGTGCTGGCGTTCCAGGATCCCGAGAGTGCCCGGGTGTTTTCCGACCGCGCCGACGCGCTGCCCAGCACGCTCATGGCGACGCCGATCGATCGCTCGTGGCTCTTTGTGCGCGGTCGCACTCCCGAACAGGTCGAGCGCTTTAGGCTCGAAGACCATCCGCTCTACGGGGAGCTGCCCGAGGCGCAGCGAGACCATGCGGAGGCCGAGATCTAGGCGCAGGGTTCTCGCGGCGCGCGGCGCCCCAGCGATGTTCCACAAAGGCCGTGCGCCCCGGGACTACGGCAAAGCAAAGGGGCCCGCATCCGATAGGATACGGGCCCCTGACTATAAGGCGCGATGCGTTAACAGCAGCGACTACTTGCGATGCGCGCGATAGAACTCGATGAGCGCCTGGGTCGAAGCGTCCTGCTCGGCCTTGGCGGCGTCATCGTGGAAGGCCGGGGTAATCTGCTTGGCAAGCTGCTTGCCCAGCTCGACGCCCCACTGGTCGTAGGAGTCGATGCCCCAGACCGTGCCCTCGACAAACGTGATGTGCTCGTACAGGGCGATGAGCTCGCCGAGTGCGAACGGGGTCAGCGTGTCGCCGAAGATCGAGGTCGTCGGGCGATTGCCCTCAAAGCAACGGGCCGGGACGATCTGCTCGGGCGTGCCCTCGGCACGAACCTCATCGGCCGTCTTACCAAAGGCGAGCGCCTTGGTCTGGGCCAGGAAGTTGCCCAGGAACAGCTCGTGGACATCCTGGCCGCCGTCGGTCGCAGGGTTGGCGGTATTGGCGAAGGCGATGAAGTCGGCCGGAACCACCACAGTGCCCTGGTGCAGCAGCTGATAGAAGGCATGCTGGCCGTTGGTGCCGGGCTCGCCCCAGAAGATCTCACCGGTGTCGGAGGTCACGGCGCTGCCGTCCCAGCGGACATGCTTGCCGTTGGACTCCATGGTGAGCTGCTGCAGGTAGGCCGGGAAGCGGTGCAGGTACTGGCAGTACGGCAGCACGGCGTGGCTCTTGGAACCGAAGAAGTTGACGTACCAGACATTGAGCAGGCCCATCAGCGCGACGGCGTTGTTCTCGAGCGGGGTGTTGCAGAAGTACTCGTCGATGGCGTGGAAGCCCTCGAGGAACTGCTGGAAGCGCTCGGGGCCGAGCACGACGATCAGCGACAGGCCCACGGCGGAGTCAACGGAATAGCGGCCACCGACCCAGTTCCAGAAACCGAAGGCGTTGGCGGGGTCGATACCGAAGGCCTCGACCTTCTCGAGTGCGGTGGAAACGGCGACGA
>CABRLT010000004.1 GCA_902471785.1 uncultured Collinsella sp. | reverse complement strand
GGCGATTGGGGCGCCGTTTTTTTGCGTTGGGCCACTCGAAAGGATGGATATGGAGAAAACCGCAGAGCAGCTGCGCCGCGAGCACATTGCCCTAGAGGGCGACACCCATGGAAAGAACAAATGGGCGATTCTGTTTACCGTGCTCATCATGACGTTTATGTCGTGTCTGGATTCGACCGTCGTGACCGTGGCGCTGCCCGTGATGCAAAAGGAGCTGGGCGTGGGCCTCGATCGCATTCAACTGGTGAGTTCGGTGTACCTGCTTGCGACGTGCGTGGCTATGTTGCCGTTTGGCCGTCTGGGCGACGTGCGCGGCAAGGTGGGCGTTTTCCAGCTGGGCGTCATCGTCTTTACGGTCGGCTCGCTGCTTTGCGGCCTTTCGGCCTCGCTCGAGGTTCTTATCCTGGCACGCATCGTTCAGGGCGTCGGTTGCGCGGCGGCCATGGCTAACAATATGGGTATCATCACCGAATCGTTTCCGGCGCGCGAACGAGGTCGTGCCATGGGTATTCTCGCGACCTTCGTGGCCCTCGGCATGATGTGTGGCCCCGTGCTCGGCGGCATGCTGGTGGCAAGCTTTCCCTGGGAGAGCATCTTCCTCATCAACCTGCCCATTGGCGTAATCTCGTTTATCGTGGGGCTCTACACGCTGCCGCATGTTAAGCCGGAGGCCGGCGAGCGCCCCATGTCCCTCGCCGAGGCTGCTCGTCGCTGCTTTGCAAATTCGGCCTTCACCATCAACCTTGTCTGCATGCTTATCGTGTTCGTTGGTATTGGCGCATCCGAGTTTATCCTGCCGTTCTATTTTCAGGACGCCCACGGCTTTGGTTCCGACATTTCCGGATTGCTCTTTTTGGCGCTGCCGATGGTGAATGCCTTTATCGGCCCGCTTTCGGGTACGGTTTCGGACCGTGTTGGCTGCGAGGGCCCCACGGCAGTCGGCCTGGGCGTGTACGTATGCGGTCTCTTTGCGGTAAGCACGCTCGACGAGCACTCTTCCATCCCCGTGATCGTGTGCTGCGTCGCGTTTATGTCGTGCGGTACGTCGATTTTCCAGAGCCCCAATAACTCGCTGTACATGGGCTCGGCTCCGCGCGAAGCGCTCGGCTTTGCGGGCAGCCTGGGCAGCCTGGCGCGCTATGCGGGTATGGCAGTGGGCATTACGGCGGCGTCGCATATCCTGTATGGGCAGATGAGCGTGGCGATGGGCGAGGCCGTGACCAGTTTCGTTGCAGGCCGTCCGGATGTATTCCTATTCGGCTTTCGCTCGGTGTTCTACGTACTCATGGCTGTGGCCGCTGTGGGCTTTTCGCTCGCCATAGTGCGTTTGGTGAAGGTGCGCGCCCGTCATTAGCGTGTTGGGTGGCTGTCTGCCACGCTTCGTGCCATTCCAAAAAGACTGGTTTGTGGTGCGATGCGGCTTGTGGGGCGGGCGGGGGTCGGTCCGTGGTAGACTATCGAACAACGTTTATTAATCGCGCGGTATCGTTGCCGCGAGAAGGGGTTGCGCCATGCAGGAGCTTGAGGATCGTATTCGCCATGACGGCATCGTAAAGGCCGGTAACGTCCTTAAGGTTGATGCCTTCCTCAACCACCAGTGCGACGTTGAGCTGTTTGACCACATGGGTGCCGAGTGGGCCCGTCTGTTCGAGGGCGTCGAGATCAACAAGATCCTGACGATTGAGGCTTCGGGCATTGGCATGGCTTGCATCGCGGCCCAGCATTTTGGCGGCGTACCGGTGGTCTTTGCCAAGAAGGCGCAGTCCATCAACCTCGACGGCGAGCAGTATGCCACGACCATCTACTCCTTTACCAAGCAGAAGGAGTACCCGGTCATCGTTGGCAAGCGTTTCCTGTCCGAGGGCGACAAGGTCCTGATCATCGACGACTTCTTGGCCAACGGCTGCGCGCTCGAGGGTCTTATCAAGATCTGCGAGGCTGCGGGTGCCGAGGTGTCCGGTATTGGCATTGCAGTGGAGAAGGGCTTCCAGGGCGGCGGCGATAAGCTCCGCGAGCGCGGCTTCCGCGTCGAGAGCCTGGCCCGTATCGCCGATATGGACTGCGAGACCGGCGAGATCACCTTCGCCTAAGCGCGCAACACAAGCGATTGGTATGCGATGTGACAAAGGGACCGTCCCTTTGTCACATTTTTTGTATGAGGGGAGGTGTTGATATGGACGAGAACAAGATGGGATGGCGCGAGTATGCGCGCTATGCCGAGATGTCGGCCGAGAAGTTGGCGCGCGATTGCGAGGTGCAGGTGTTTCGCGCGACGGGTCCGGGCGGACAAGGCGTCAACACGACGGACTCGGCGGTGCGCATGAAACATATCCCTTCGGGAATTACCGTGACGGCGCGCGAGAGCCGCAGTCAGTTTCAAAATCGTAGTAGCTGCCTGCGTAAGCTGCGCGCTGAGCTTGAGCGTCGCGGGCGTCCACCGCGCCGACGCGTAAAGACCAAGGTGCCTCAGCGCTCTCGCCAGCGCAGGCTCAATGACAAGCACTTCAACGCCATTAAAAAGGCTAACCGTCGCAAGCCGGGCAGCGACGAATAGCCTCCTCATAAATTGCGGTGAAATAGGGACTGTTTTGTGGCTTTACCTGCATAAACAGTCCCTATTTCACCGCAACTTAGGTGGGGTTAGCGGGTTGGGTGCCAGACTTGGAGGGCACCGGGTAGGATGTCGACCTCGATGCGCGAGGCGACAACGGGCTCGCCGTCGGCTTGGATGGGGAAGTCGGGCTCCTCAAAGGTGAGCTCGGCATGGCGGCAGCGGCGCATGCGAACCGGTGGTAACTTGGTATGGTGGCCGTCCTTGGCCGAAAGAAACATAGGCAGGGCAACCGCACGAGGGACGGGGCCGCAGGCGTAACAGACGTCGAGCATGCCGTCGCAGGGGTCGGCATCGGGGCAGATGCGATAGCCCGAGCCATACGTGGGGCCCAGCTGAATCGCCATGATGATCGCCCTCACGCGCTCGGCGGGCGCGCCGTCAAAGCTGGCTGTCATGGGGTAGTTGCGATAGTGCAGGCCAAACTGCTCAAGTCCCGAAAGGGTGTAGAGCGGAGCACCCGTCAAACCGGTCTTTTTGCGCAGTTCGGTGGTGCCAAGGCCGATGGCGGCATCAATACCGACGGAGAGCGTCTGGTCGTAATACTCGACGATCGCCTCGCCGCTGCCGTTTGCGGGATTCCATGAGCGAATCCGCCCGATGTCCTGACGCTGCAGCTCACAGGTGAGCAGCGCGCCAAAATCCTTACCGGAGAAATCTTCGATACCGAGCGTTTGGGCAAAATCATTGCCGGAACCCACGGGTAGGACGGCAAGAGCGGGGCGGGCGTTCTCCTTTTGCGTCATGAGTCCATTGACGACCTCGTGGATCACGCCATCGCCGCCAAGGGCGATAACGGTTCGATAGCCCTGGGCCCGCGCGGCAAGCTCCTTGGCGTGCCCCGTGCGTTCGGTCAGCACCAGGTCAAACTGGGATGCGCGTGCGGTCATATCCAAAAAGCGCTGCAGGCGCTCGGCAACTTCGCGCGCCGCACCCGACTGGGCGGCTGGGTTGGCGATGATGAGCGTGCGACCAAAATCAGTTGCGTGCATGGGGCGACTCCCGGCGTATGGCATGACAGTGCGGTCGCGCTCAGGTCGAATTGCCCCCGATTGTGGCTGCACGGCGAATATTTACGTCTACTCTATCAGGTCATTGTGGCGCTCGATAGCCTCTGCCACCGTATGGCCCTCGTCCACGATAAGCGAGCGACGCTTAGGGGACACAATGCGCTGTGCGGGATACACGCCACGGTGGCCGCCGGCAAGGTAGCTAATAAACGAAACGATGACAAAGAAGCCCGCGGCCGTTCCATGGAACAGGTCGATGGCCATCATGCAGGTGGTGATGGGCACGTTGAGGCCGGCGCAGAAGACGCCGAGCATGCCGAGGGCCGCCATGAAGCTCGGGTCGAGTCCAGCGAGGCAACCGATCCATCCGCCGAGCGCCGCGCCGATACCAAACAGGGGCGTGACCTCGCCGCCTTGGAAACCGGCGCCTAGGGTGAGCGCCGTTACGACGAGCTTGATGGCGGCGTCGGCGAGAGTGGTGTCGCCGGCAAACCCGGTGCCCGAAAGCCACGTGGAAAGGCCGGCATACTCCCAGGCGTCAAGCATCGCATAGGCCGCGAGAACCACGAGCGCACCGATGAGCGCACGGACGAGGTAGTTGGTAATAAAGCGCGCGTACAGGCTCTTAACCGTGCGGACCGACCAGGCAAAGAGACGCGCTGTGAGGCCAAAGACGACAGCACCGATAACGACCACGGTAATTGTTCTGGGCGTCATGTCGGGAACGCTGGCGATGACGTTGGCCTCATACTGCGTGCCCAGGGCGAGTGACGTAAAGTAGCCGGTAAACGAGGCAACGAGGCAGTAGATGCCCGCGGTGTAGTCGATCTTGCCGATAAAGCACATCTCCATGCCAAAGAAAGCTCCGGCAAGGGGCGAGCCGAATACGGCGCCAAAGGCCGACGAGATGCCGGCGAGCATGAGGTCGTGGTGATCATGCTTTTTGAGGTGGGCGAGGCTCGAGATGTTGCTGGCGATGGTGCCGCCAATCTGAACTGCGGCTCCCTCGCGACCGGCCGATCCGCCCGTTAGGTGCGTGAGCGTGGAGCAGACGAAGGTGAGGACGGCCATGCGCATATGGATGAGGCGTGTGCCCAGAGCGGAGTCGATGACCAGGTTGTTACCGCGTTTGGCGGCAAGACCGTGGTTTTTGTACACCCATGCGGTGGCAACGCCCACAACGGGAAGCAGTGCGTAAATCCACGCATGGTGTTCGCGATAGTCGGTGGCGATATTCAACGAGGCCAAAAACGCCCAAGCGGCGACGCCCATGGCGAGCGAGACGATGACGACGAGTACGAGCAACTTGGCGCTCGCGAGTAGGTTGCGGGCGTTGCGGCGCGTGTCGGCAGCCAAGAGCTGCTCGGAGCGGGTGAGCTGATGCCTGCCTGCCATGATGACGTCGTTCAGGGAGAAAAAGCCGCCGTCGTCGAGCGGCTGGGAATGATCCTGAGCCTCGTTTGCGCTTTCGGGTTTGTCGTTATGAGCCATACGTTCCTCTTTTAGGTTGCAACGCAAGCATTATAGAACGCGGTAAACGCGACGAGCCGGTGGGTTGGTTTCCATTCTGTTTCGCGGCCTGCAACCGACAGGTGTATTTGCGGGTACAGGCCGAGTCGCGGTCGTGCGACGGGGGATTATACTGAGACAAGCATAAAGAATCGGCGCCCCTGTTGTGCGCCGTGGCATTAAGAGGTGCATATGGCAGAGAAACTCATCCCGCTGGATGACGCACAGTCGATTGTCCTGTCGCACGTTGCTCCGACCGATCTCGTCGAGATTCCCGTGTGGCAGGCCGCCGGTCTTCCCCTGGCCGAGGACGCGGTGGCCGATATCGACATCTCGCCGTTTGCCAACAGCGCTATGGACGGATATGCCGTGCGCTCGGCGGACTTGGCGCAGGCATCTGGCGAGGCGCCGGTGACGCTCGATGTTATCGGACATGAGGCCGCGGGTCATGTGTTTGGGGACGCAATCGGCGCGGGCGAGACGGTCCGCATCATGACGGGCGCGCCGGTGCCCGAGGGTGCCGATGCCGTGGTGAAGTACGAGATCGTCGAGGTGCTCGACGGTGACGGCAACGAGGGCTCGCGTGTGAGGTTTTCGGCGCCGGCCAAGGTGGGGGAGAACGTTCGCTCTGCCGCCGAGGAGGCCCATGCCGGCGACGTCGTGATGCGTGCTGGCGAGGTTGTGACTCCGGCGGGCGCCGGCTTGCTGGCAAGTGCCGGATACGCGAGCGTGAAGGTGCACGCTGTCCCACGTGTGGGCATCATCTCGCTGGGCACGGAACTGGTCGCACCGAGCAAGGTACCGACGCGCGGTCAGATTCGCGATTCCAACTCCTCAGCGCTGATGGCCGAGGCGCTCGATGCGGGAGCCGAGCCCGTGTTCTACGGCATTGCGCCCGATGATGAGCAGGCGATTGCCGAGCTGGTGCATCGTGCCGTGCAGGAGTGCGATTTTGTCATTACGAGCGGTGGCGCCTCGGCGGGTGATTACGATTTCGTGACGGCGCTCGTCCGGCGCGAGGGCGAGGTGCTGTTTGACCGCATCTCGATGCGTCCGGGCAAGGCCATCACGTTTGGCTTGCTCGGGGGTAAGCCCTACCTGGGACTTTCAGGCAATCCTGCCGCGGCGTATGTGGGCTTTGAGATGCTCGCCCGCCCAGCGATTCGTAAGATGCGCGGCTTTGCCGAGGGTGCGCGTCCCGTGCAGCAGGCGACGCTCACACACGGCGTGAACAAGCGACAGCATCGCCGCTTCTTCGATCGCGCCACGGTTTTGCGCGACCCCGAGACCGGTGAGTTGTTGGTGACCGAGGCTAAGACGCAGAATTCGGCGCTGCTTGGAACTATGCAGCGTGCGAACTGCCTGCTGTGCATTGACGAAGGGCCGTGCGAGCTCAAGGCGGGAGATGTCGTGGACGTTGTTCGCGTCGACCTGCCCGAGGGCGCCGTGTTGTAGGAGGAATGCTATGGAGCTGAAGATATCGATCGTGACGTGCTCGGATACGCGCGATCTTGCCCAGGACGAGGCCGGAGCCGCACTCGAGGAACTTATCGAGGCGCAGGGCTGGACGGTCGCCTCACACGTGGTCGTGCGCGACGACGCCAGCGAGATCGGTGATGCCATTGCGGAAGCTGCCGATGAGTGTCACGCCAATGTCGTGCTCACCTGCGGCGGCACGGGGCTTTCGATGCGCGACGTGACGCCCGAGGCGACGCGTGCCGTCTGCGACCGCGATGTGCCGGGCATTGCCGAGGCAATTCGTGCGTACTCGATGACCAAGACGCGCCGCGCCATGCTCTCGCGCGCCGTGTGCATGCAGCGTGGGCATACGCTTGTCATCAACTTTCCGGGATCCACGAAAGCGGCCCGCGAAAGCTGGGAGGCCGTGAGCGATCAGCTGGAGCATGCGGCCCAAATGACGGCGGGCGGCGGACATACCAACTAAGCGGTTTACCTGCGGCGGGGCGACCTGAACGGCTGCTCCGCCTTTGTTTTCCGCCGAAGCGACGCCAAGGTGCACGGCAACTCGAAACTATATTCTCTGGCGAGAATAATTTCTCACCATCATTATTCGCGCGGAAGTATAATCTAGTAACAGAATAAAGCCTGCGGCGGGGTGCCCGGGCATAGCGTTCGAAAGGGTTGAATATGTTCGATATGGTTTCACGCCGCGGTTTTGTCTCGCTTTCTGCTGCCGCTGCCGCCGGCCTTGGCCTTGCCGGCTGCTCGGGCAACAAGACGTCCGAGCCCGCTGGTTCCGATGCCGGCTCCGTCAAGTCTTCCTCTAAGAAGAAGGCTGTCGAGCTGCAGGTCTTTGCCGCCAACTCGCTCGAGAAGGCCCTGCCCGAGGTTCAGGAGTTCTACACCGAGCAGACCGGCACCACGTTTGCCGACACGCAGTTTAAGGCGTCTGGCGACCTCGTCGAGCAGATGCGCGCCGGTGCCACGGCCGACGTGCTCATCACCGCTTCCAAGGGCACCATGGATGACGCTGAAACCGCCGAGCTCGTCGACGCCGGCACCCGTGAGGACATGTTCGTCAACGACCTCGTGATCATTCGCGCTGAGGGCTCCGACACCAAGGTCGAGGCCATCGCCGACGTCGCGAATCTGGACGGCAAGATTGCCATCGGCGACGCCAAGACCGTTCCCGCCGGAAAGTACGCCAACCAGGCTCTGGCCTCCGTGGGCCTCTACACTGGCACCGAGGGCGACGACGGCGAGTATACTCCCGAGATCGCCGACAAGGTCGCGCTGGCCGATAAAGTGGGCACCGCAGCTGCCTATGTGTCCACAGGCGACTGCGTGGCCGGTTTTGTCTACAGCTCCGACATCTTCCGCTACGACGGCATCGAGGAGGCCTTTGTGTGCCCCGAGGATTCGCACAAGCCCATTGTGTATCCGGGCGCTGTTGCCGAGAGCTCCGAACATGCCGACGAAGCCAAGGCGTTCATCGATTTCTGCCTGACCAACAAGAAGGCTCAGAAGATTTGGGCTAAGTACGGCTTTGAGCTTTCCGCGTAGTGCGGCTTGGCGCGATAATTCCATCGTTTTGTGTTTCACTCCGTCCTTGTATTCGCTTGGAGCTTTTCGTGCTTAATAGATTCCGCATGCTTGTCGCCTGTGCTTTGACCTTGACGCTTTGCTGGGTGCCGGGATTTGCGTTTGCTGGGGACGCTGAGGACGGGGCCCAGGTTGCTGCGACCGCTCATGGGCTTTCCTATGGGATCGAGGGTTTTGAGCGGCTGGCCAAGGGGACTGCTCGTGCCATGGAGGGCCAGCCTGAGGGCTACCGGTTTCCCGTTGACGAGGACGTGGACCTTGTAGTGGCGCCTGCTGCCGATCGCGTTGTGGTGTGGATATCGCCCAAGGCGGTCGAGAAGTATGGATTGGATCCGCAGGATAACGAGTGCGTATCGGGTCTCAAGGCCCTCGTCTGTAAGCTCGACAGCGCAAACTGCATGGGAGGTGCGCAGCTAGGGGACGTGGATCTTCCTTGGTATGTCACGGCGGAAACAACGTTTGATGCCGGCGGGTATACCTATGGCTTTGACGAGCGCGGTGCGGATGGGGACCGCTATGTGGTGATTGCATCAGCCTCGGGTGATGCCAAGGGCGGCGCGCGTTGGCTTGATAGCGCTCAAATGGTAGAAGCATCGTCTGTCGTGTTGCGGCATGAGCAAGGGCCCTTGACCTCTCTGGTCTCCTTTTTGGGCGACATCGACTATCGCCCGTTTTGGGTGTCCATTAAAACGAGCGGCCTTGCCCTGGTGATCTCCCTTGCGCTGGGCCTGTTCGCCGCGTGGAAGACTATGGGTACCTCGAGTCGCATCAAGGGCCTGCTCGACTCGGTCTTTACCATCCCCATGGTGTTGCCGCCCACGGTCTGCGGCTTTTTGCTGCTTATGCTGTTTGGTCGCTCGACCGGGGTGGGCCAGTGGCTGATTGCGCACGGCGTCTCGATTGTCTTTACGTGGCCGGCGGCGGTGATCTCTGCCGTGGTGGTATCGTTCCCCCTGGTCTACCGTACGGCGCTCGGCGCCTTTGAGAGCCTCGACACGCAGATGCTTGACGCCGCGCGAACCCTGGGATGGTCTGAGCGTCGCATCTTTGCCAAGCTTATGATGCCACTTGGGTGGCCTTCTATTGCTGCTGGTACGGTTCTCGCCTTTGCCCGCGCGATGGGAGAGTTTGGCTGCACGCTGTTCTTTGCGGGCAACTACGCCGGCATTACGCAGACCATCCCCATCGCCATCTATTTTGAGTGGATGGGCGGCAATACGTCGGTCGCGCTCTTCTGGGTCGTGGTCGTAATTGCGTTCAGCTTCCTGGTCATCCTGTTCATTAACATGTACACCGCCCATTCGCAAAAGTATCGCGAGCGGGGCCTTTCCCATGCGGGGCGCAAGCAGGCCAAAGACCTCGCCGGACAGGGTGATTCGCTCGACCCGGCGGGCGGCGATGCCCTGCGAATCGATCGCGAGGCGCTGGCCGAGCTTATGCGCGATGACGCGGTCGCGAAGGGAGGTCGATAGGCCATGTCGCTCGTTCTGGATATCAAAAAGCGCTATCCCGGGTTTATGCTCGACATGCAGCTTGAGGCCGGCGAGGAGCGCGTGGCCCTGCTGGGCGCCTCGGGTTGCGGCAAGAGCTGTACGCTGCGCTGCATCGCCGGTGTGGAGACGCCCGACGAGGGCAAGATTGTCGTCAACGGCGTGACCTTTTTTGACTCGGCGGCGGGCATCAACCTGTCGCCCCAGGCGCGCAAATGCGCTCTGCTGTTCCAAAACTATCAGCTGTTTCCTAACATGACAGTGGCCGATAACGTATGCGCCGGTGTAAAGGACGCGGGTGACGCCGCCGCGCGCAAAAAGCTCGCCGAGCGCTATCTGAGCATTTTCGGTCTGGCCGATTTTGTCGACCGCTATCCCGCACGACTCTCGGGCGGGCAGCAGCAGCGCGTGGCGCTTGCCCGCATGGTGGCGGCGCATCCGGGCATTTTTATGTTCGACGAGCCCATGAGCGCACTCGATTCCTATCTTAAGAGCGCCCTCGAGCAGAACATGCTCGACCTGTTCGATGTGTGCAACCGCACCGTACTCTACGTGAGCCACGACATCGACGAAGCGTGCCGCCTGTGCCAGCGAATCTGCGTGATGCACGACGGGCATGTTGAGGAGATCGGTTCTGTCGAGGACGTGGTCCGCCGTCCGCAGACGCTGGCGGCGCTGCGCCTGACGGGCTGCAAGAACACAAGCCGGGCGCGCAAGATCGGCGACGAAGAAGTTGAGGCCCTCGACTGGGGCATGACCTTCAACGTGGGCCGCGAGGTTCCCGATGACGTGGCATACCTGGGCATTCGCGCAAGCTACTTCCATGTGGACAACCGTGCTGAGCGGGGTCGTAACAGCTACGACCTGCATGTGGCCCGAGTGAGCGATTCGCGCTTTGAGCGGCTGGTGCTGTTAGACGTGCCGCGTGCTGATGCGCCCACGCGTCTGCAGTGGAAGGTCAACAAGGTGAACGTAGCTGTCGACGAGCTGCCGCAAGCAGGCGAGACGCTGCGCATGCACTTCGATGCGAATAAGATTCATTTGGTTTGTCGGTAGCGCCGGGTAATGCCGTCGGGGATATAAGCCCCGGCGGCTTTGTCTTGCTGTTTGCCGAATGGGGGATGACAAACTCTTATCAATCAAGATAATTATTTATTAAACGACGGTACACGACGCTGTCGTACGAATGTCGGCGGTGTTCGTCTGGACGACAACCGTTGATATAGTTACCTTCGACGAGAAAAGGAGGGCGCGCCGATGCCGCATAAGACATATTCGCGTCGCGTTGCCGTGCGCGCCCTGTATATGGCTCGGAGCCGCATATGAGCAGGTATGTTCACGGCTCCGGGAGAGACGACGCACAACTAAATAATCAGCTGCAAAGCAGGTTCCCCAAAATTCCGGGTTTGAGCACGGCTGGGTTTTCGCCACCCACCGTGCAGCAATACCGTAGTTATCCGTATTTGGTTCGAGAGGGGAACCGTCATGGCTGAAGAATTCGATTTCCATCCGATGTGGGAGAGCCTCGGCATGAATCTTGCCGACCACGACATGCTGCTGGGCGCCGTGGGCCAGATGTACGGCGATATGTTCCTGACGCAGAACAATCGCCCCAAGTCCACGTCCTACCTGGATTTTGTCGCCACCAACATCCACAGCGGCCGTATTAAGGAGATGCTCGACAAGAAAGAGGCCGGCGAGGCCACCAAGATCGTCGGCTCGTTCTGCGTGTACGTGCCCGAGGAGATCGTGCTTGCCTGTGACGGCATTCCCGTGGGCCTGTGCTCGGGTGCCGATTGGGCAACCGATAAGGTCGAGGAGCACCTGCCGCGCAACACCTGCCCGCTTATCAAGAGCTTTGCCGGCTTTAAGCTGGGCGAGGTCTGCCCCTACATTGAGTCGAGTGACCTGGTGGTAGGCGAGAACACCTGCGACGGTAAGAAGAAAGCCTACGAGTTCTTTGCCACGCAAAAGAACATGTACGTCATGGATATTCCCAACGTGCACGACGAGTCGACGCTCGTGACCTGGAAGGCCGAGGTCAAGAAGCTCGCCGCCAAGATCGAGGACGAGTGCGGCGTCAAGATTACGCCCGAGGGCCTGAAGGCTGCCATCCACGCCGTCAATGAGAAGCGCCGCGCCCTGCAGCGCCTCGCTGCGACCCGCGCTGCCGACCCTGCGCCCATCAGCGGTCTCGACAGCCTGCTGACCGTTCAGGCCGCCTTTATGGACGACACACCGCGTCTGACCGGAGCCATCAACGATATGGCGGCTGAGTGCGAGCAGCGTGTCGAGGCCGGCGAGGGCGTGGCACCCAAGGGGACCAAGCGCATCCTGTACACCGGTACGCCCATGGCCGTGCCCAACTGGAAGCTGTTCAACCTTATCGAGAAGGCCGGCGGCGTTGTGGTAGGCGAGGAGTCCTGCACGGGCTCGCGCTACTACAAGGACCTGGTCGACGAGTCCGGCGAGACGGTCGACGAGATGCTCGATGCCATCGCCGAGCGCTACTTTAGGATCAACTGCGCCGTCTTTACGCCCAACGACCAGCGTATGAAGGACATTGTCCAGATGGCCAAGGACCTGCATGCCGACGGCATCGTCGACGTGGCTCTGCAGTTCTGCACGCTCTACGAGATGGAGTCGTTTGCCGTGGAGAAGGCCGCCGAGGAGGCCGGCATTCCGTTTATGCACATCACGACCGACTACGCCGGCGAGGACGCAGGTCAGCTGCAAACCAGGATCGAGGCTTTCTTGGAAACCATTTAGAGTTATCCGTCTCGGCGGCTTCCCCAGGCACCCGGTCTTGCCGTTCAAACCGTCGCTTGCGTACCAAAGTACGCGGCGCTTCTCTTTCACGGCAACCTCGGGCACCTGGGAAAGCCGTTTCCTTGGTTGGTTAAAAGGTTTGTTAAGGAGCTATATGCCGGAATATATTGAGCAGCCGTTGCCGTCCACGTTTGAGGAGTTCAACGAGCAGCGCAAGGCGGCGTTTATTCGCGTCAAGGATTACAAGCAGGCCGGTAATCGCCTGATCGGTTTTCTGTGCAGCTACACGCCGCTCGAGATTATCGATGCCGCGGGCGCCTCGAGCGTGGCTCTGTGCGGTACGTCCGATGAGGTGATTCCCGAGGCCGAGAAGGTGCTGCCGGCAAATCTCTGCCCGCTCATCAAGTCGACCTATGGCTTTGCCTACTCGCAAAAGTGCCCGTTTACGTACTTTAGCGACATGATCATCGGCGAGACCACCTGCGACGGCAAAAAGAAGATGTACGAGCTGCTCAACGAGCTCAAGCGCACGCACATTCTGCATCTTCCGCAGGGTCGCGACCGTGCCTACGAGCGCGAGGGCTGGTACGAGGAGTGCTGCCTGCTCAAGGAGGAGCTCGAGGGCTTCTACGGCATCACGATTACCGACGATGACCTGCGCGCTGCCGTCCGTCGTCGCAACCGCTTGCGTGCGGCCCAGCTCGAGATGTTTGCGCTGCAGGCCAACCAGCCGGCGGCCATGAGCGGCGTCGACCTGATGAGCACCATGTTTGCCGGTACGTTCAGCTTTGATATCGAGGCCTATACGCAGCAGCTGGAGCAAAAGGTCGCCAAGCTGCGCGAGGCCTATGATGCAGGCGAGCGCCCGGTCGCGGCGGATGCCAAGCGCATTCTGATCACCGGCTGCCCGGTGGGCGGCGTGATCAACAAGATCGGTCGCACCATCGAGTCCAACGGCGGCGTGGTCGTGTGCATGGACGACTGCTCGGGCGAGCGCACGGCGGCCATGATGATCGACCCGGAGGCTCCCGACATCCTTCGCGCCATCGCCGACCGCTACCTGGATATCAACTGCTCGGTCATGACGCCCAGCGACGGTCGTATGGAAAACACGCTGGCCATGTGCGAGAAGTATCACGTCGATGGCGTAGTGGAGAGCGTGCTCCAGGCGTGTCACACCTTTAACGTGGAGAGTGCGCGCATGCAGGAGGCTGTCGAGGGTGCGGGTATTCCGTATATGAAGATCGAGACCGACTACAGCAACGGCGACATGGGCCAGATCGAGACGCGCATCGTCGCCTTCATCGAAACTCTCTAGCTTCCTCAGGCACCGGATCTTGCTCCTCAAACCGTCGCTTGCGTACCCAAAGTACGCTGCGCTCCTCTTTCGGGGCAATCTCCGGCACCTGAGAAACCTAGAGCTAAGGCGCCTGAACGCGCCGCTACCTTTGATGTTTAGATTGGGAGAGAGCCATGATAGGGATCGGGATCGATATCGGGTCTACGGCGGCTAAGGCTGCTGTGGTCGACGGGGAGGGTTCGGTGTCGTGGACGTGCGTGCAGCCAACCGGGTTCTCCTCGGTCGATGCTGCCGAGCGGCTGCGCGAGGCACTGGCAGCGGCGGGTTATGACGTGGCTGCCGACGACGTGCGCGTGATCGCGACTGGCTACGGCCGTGCCGTGCGTCTGTTTGGCGACCACGGCACCGTGATCGACGTGGGCGGTCAGGACACCAAGGTCATTCAGCTTAAAAGTGGCCGCGTGGCCAAGTTTGCCATGAACGACAAGTGCGCCGCCGGCACGGGGCGCTTTTTGGAGATCATGGCCGACCGCCTGGGCATTTCCCAGCAGCAGATGGCCGACCTGGCGCGTTCCGGCGAGCCCACCAAGATCAGCAGCATGTGCACGGTGTTTGCCGAAAGCGAGGTTATCAGCCTGATCGGTCGCGGTGAGCTGCGCGAGAACATTGCGCGTGGCGTGATCGACAGCGTGGTCTCGCGCGTGGCCACTATGGCCGGGCAGGCGACGGGTGCTCCGTACTACCTGACGGGAGGCTTGTGCGAGAACGCTTACGTTGTGGAGCGGCTGGCGGCGCTGCTGGGGTCGCCGGTCACCACCTCGCCCCAGGCCCGCTTCGCCGGTGCCATCGGCGCGGCGATTCGCGCACAGGCGCTCAATTAATGCATCCGCCGTAGGCTCGCATTCATGCGTATACTGGGAGAAAATGATTGACCGATGAGAGGAGGTATCGATGGCTGACGATCAGATTAAGCTTACGTCTATGACTGCCGCGAGCGGTTGAGCCGCTAAGTTGGCTCCCGGAGCCCTCGCCCAGGTCCTGGGCGACTTGCCAAATGTGCATAACGACAACTTGCTCGTGGGGTTCGATACCTCTGACGATGCGAGCGTCTTCCGCGTAGGGGAGAACCTGGGGCTTGTGCAGTCCATCGACTTCTTCCCGCCGATGGTCGACGACCCGTTTCTGTTTGGCCAGATCGCCGCGGCCAATTCGCTGTCGGACATCTACGCCATGGGCGGGCGGCCGAGCCATGCCATGAACCTGCTGTGCATTCCCAGTTGCCTGGGCGTCGAGGTCGCAGGTCAGATTCTGGCGGGCGGCGCCGACAAGTGCGTCGAGGCGGGTTGCTCCATCGCGGGCGGCCACACCATCAACGACGACGAGCCCAAGTACGGCCTGTCCGTGAGCGGCTTTGTCGCGCTCGATCGTATGCTTGCCAATAGCGGCGCGCGCGTGGGCGACGTCCTGTTGCTGACCAAGGCGATCGGCTCGGGCATCATCACCACGGCCATTAAGGGCGAGCTTATCGAGCAAGATGAGGCCGCGGCCATGTTTGACTCGATGCGCACCCTCAACGAGGCTCCGATTCGTTTGGCCGAGGGACTTGAGCTTCACGGCTGCACCGACATTACGGGCTTTGGCCTGATCGGGCATGCGTGCGAGATGGCCGAGGGCTCGGGCGTGCAGATTGAGCTTGCGTCGGGGGCGGTGCCGCTCTTTGATCAGGTGCTTGACATGGCGCGTCTGGGCATTATCCCCGCGGGCTCCTACCGCAACCAGGACTTCTTTGGCCCGCGCGTGACAGCTGACGATGACTTGGAGCCGGGAATGCTGGATGCGCTGTACGATCCGCAGACCTCGGGCGGTTTGCTAATTGCGGCGCCCGCGGCGGATGTGGATGAGCTTGCGCGTCGTCTGCACGCTGAGGGGCGCGTTGCCGCCACAATCGGCCGCGTGTGCGAGCCGGTGCCGGGCGGTCCTGCTGTTCGCGTTGTTCGCTAACCCGCACGTTTATGTAACTGTTTACCGTTCTCTAGAACGGTTCTTTCGAAAGGAATTTACTATGTCTACCAAAATTGAAGTCAATGCCATGGGCGATGCCTGTCCGCTGCCCGTCGTCAAGACGCTTAAGGCGCTCAAACAGCTTGATGGCGAGGGTGTCGTGGTGACCTCGGTCGACAACGAGACCGCCGTCAAGAACATTTCCAAGATGGCGCAGGAGAAAGGCTGCACGGCCTCGGTCGAGAAGGTTTCTGACGCCGAGTGGCACGTGACCGTGGCAACCTCTGGCGCCGTTGCCGTGGCCGATCCCGAGCAGGATGGCGCTGCCTTCTGTGATGCCAGCGCCGGCAAGGGCAAGCTCGTCATTTCCGTCTACACCGACTGCATGGGCCGCGGCGACGACGAGCTGGGCCACAAGCTCATGAAGGCGTTTGTCTTTGCCGTGACGCAGCAGGAGGAGCTGCCTGCGACCATGCTGTTCTACAACGGCGGCGCCAAGCTCACCGTAGAGGGTTCGCCGGTGCTCGATGACCTGAAGGGCCTGGCGGAGCAGGGTGTCGAGATTCTCACCTGCGGGACCTGCCTCGACCACTATGGCATTAAAGACCAGCTTGCGGTGGGCGAGGTCACCAACATGTACGTGATCGTGGAGAAGATGGAGCAGGCCGTGCGCGTTGTGCGCCCGTAGCGTATTGGTTGGAGTTGCCATGAGGGAGAAGCGCCCGGCGCTTGTCATCACCTTTCCTACCACGGCGGCCGCCATGGGGTGTGAGACCCTGTGCATTGAGCGCGGCCTCCCCGGGCGAACGATTCCCGTGCCCGGGGAGGTCGCTGCCGGCTGCGGTCTGGCGTGGAAGGCGTTGCCTGTCGATGAGGAGCTGCTGCGCGGCGAACTCGCCGCGGCGGGCGTTCCCACCGAGGGCTATACCGTGATTGATATGTGGGAGGTCGTGCGATGATCTACCTGGATAACGCGGCGACGACCATGCACAAGCCGCAGGCGGTCATCGATGCCGTGACGCAGGCGATGTGCTCGCTCGGCAATGCCGGGCGCGGCGCCACGTCGGGTGCTCTCGATGCCGCTCGTACGATTCACGCTTGCCGTGCCAAGCTCGCGCGCCTTTTGGGTTGCCCGAGGGCGGACCATGTGTGCTTTACGCCCAACTCAACCGCGGCGCTCAACACCGTCATCAATGGCGTGGTGCGCCCCGGCGACCGTGTGGTCACGACGGTGCTTGAGCACAACTCGGTGCTACGTCCGCTCAATCGCCTGGCGACGGAGCAGAGTGTGACGGTTGAGCATGCGGGTTGCGATGCGAGCGGCGTGCTCAACTACGACGAGCTCGGGCGGTTGGTCACGCCGGGTACGCGTGCTGTGGTGGTGACGCATGCCTCCAATGTGACTGGCAACGCGGTCGACGTTTCGCGTGTTGCTGCCATCGCCCATGCGGCCGGCGCGCTGGTGATCGTCGATGCCTCTCAGTCTGCCGGTACGGCGCATATCGATATGCAAGCCATGGGGCTCGACGCCGTGTGCTTTACCGGCCACAAAGGGCTCATGGGTCCGCAGGGGACCGGCGGCCTGGCCGTGGCGGAGGGCGTCGATGTGGCGCCCTGGGCCATGGGCGGCACGGGCGTGCACAGCTTCGATGCACTGCAGCCGCTTGAGTGGCCCACGCGCCTTGAGGCGGGCACGCTCAACGGTCACGGCATCGCGGGACTTTCTGCCGGTCTCGACTTTATCGAGGCGCAAGGCGGGGTCGAGGCGATTGCGGCGCGTGAGCGTGCGCTCGCTGATCGCTTTCTTGCCGGTGTGCGCGAAATCCCGGAGATCAAGCTTTACGGCGCCTTTGACCAGCCGACGCGCTCTGCGATTGTGTCGCTCAACGTGGGCGATATTGACTCTGCCGAGATCTCGGATGCGCTCATGCAAGGGTGGGGGATTGCGACGCGCCCCGGCGCCCATTGCGCCCCGCTCATGCACCGTGTGCTGGGGACCGAGCGCCAGGGCGCCGTCCGCTTCTCGTTTGGGTATTTCAACACTACCGAAGAAGTCGACACGGCTATCGATGCTCTGTGCGATTTAGCCTGCTAGAGCGTATATACTTGCGGGACGGGTCTTTTGCCCGTCCCGTTTTTGTTTCGACCCGAAAGGTGTGTCTATGGCCTCATCCGCCTCGCGTGGTCTGCGCTCCGACCATGTCGTTACCGTCGGTATCGCCCTGTTCTCGATGCTCTTTGGCGCCGGCAACCTTATCATTCCGCCGCTGCTGGCGCTGCAAGCAGGTTCAGCCACGCCGGTCGCCATGTTCGGCTTTCTGATTGCCGCTATCGGTTTGCCCGTCATGGGATTTATCGCCGTCGCGCTCGCCGGCACGGCCCGCGAGCTGGCCGGCCGCGTGCATCCCAAGTTTGGTGAATTCTTCGTTGCGGCGGTCTATCTGGCCATCGGTCCGTGCCTGGCTATTCCTCGCACAAGCTCTACGGCGTTCGAAATGCTGGTGCCGCTGCTGCCCGAGGGTGTTTCGCTCGGCACGGCTCGCCTAGTGTTTGCCGTTGGCTTCTTTGTCGTCGCGTTTGCTCTCACGCTGCGCCCGGGTGTCATCACGCGCGTGCTCGGCCGCATTACGGGCCCCGCGCTCATTGCGCTCATCGTGCTGGTTGTGGGTGCTGCCGTGATCTCGCCGCTGGGACCGGCTGCCGCGCCTCAGGCTCCCTACGATGCAGGCGCCGCCGTGCAGGGCTTTCTGACTGGCTATCAGACCATGGACCTGCTCGCGTCGCTCGCCTTCGGCATCATCATCGCCGAGACCATCCACGAGTTGGGTATTACCGATGACAAGCGCGTGGCCTTCGAGATTTCGCGTTCCGGTGTGATCGCCGGCGTGCTCATGGCCATTATCTATTGCGGCTTGGCCCTTGCCGGTATGCAGCTCGGCACCGTGATGCCCGACGCCACCAACGGCGCTGCAATCCTTGCTCGCTCGGCCTCCATGCACTTTGGCCTTGCCGGCACAGTCGTGGTCTTCGCCATCTTCTTCCTCGCCTGCATGAACGTGTGCATCGGCCTCATCAGCTGTTGCTCGCGCTACTTCTGCGAGACGTATGTGGTCGAAGGGGGAGCGGAGGCTTCCGAGGAGGCCATGCGCCGCCCCTTCGCGATCCTCGCCTTTGTGTTCGCGGCTTTTTCGTGCGTGCTCTCCAACGTGGGCCTCGATGTGATCCTTATGTTCTCGGTGCCCATGCTCAACGCCTTGTATCCCGTCGCCATCGTGCTGGTCCTCATGGGTTTGGTACACGGCTTTTGCGACGCTCATCCGCAGGTGTGGGTGTGGGTCGGCGGCGTGGTTGCCGTGCAGAGTGTGATCACCTCGGTCCGCGATGCGTTCTTTGCGGGCGCGTGGCTACCGTTCGATGCGTTGCCGCTGGCAGATATCGGTGCCGCGTGGGCGCCGGTTGCCGTGGCGGCGTTTGTGATCGGTCTGCTCCACAGCAAGTTTGTCGCACATTCGAGGAGCTAGGGTTTCTGCGCTTGCACAGGCGGGGAGTCTCCCCTATAATTTCCTTCGCTTTGGGACACGCAAGGTTTAGACCTTAGCTGCTCAACACCTTCGGGACGTGGCGCAGTTTGGTAGCGCGCCTGCTTTGGGAGCAGGATGTCGCAGGTTCAAATCCTGTCGTCCCGACCATATCTTGCGGGCGTAGTTCAATGGTAGAACCCCAGCCTTCCAAGCTGATGACGCGGGTTCGATTCCCGTCGCCCGCTCCATAGGATATCTTTAACGGCTTTGGCTCCTTTTGGTGCCAGAGCCGTTTTCATATACATGCCGGGGACCCCGCATCCCCTCCTAAGTT
>CABRLT010000003.1 GCA_902471785.1 uncultured Collinsella sp. | reverse complement strand
CGCGCGCGTTTCTCACCGTACCCATGGGCTACTCCATGGTCTCTTGGCAGACGACCTCGCGGATGGCGCGAATGCGGCGCATGGTGTCGTCGAACTGGTCGGGGGTGAGGGCCTGGGCGCCGTCGGACCATGCGCGGCTGGGCTCGTCGTGGACCTCGATCTCCAGGCCGTTGGCGCCGCAGGCGGTCGCGGCGAGCGCCATGGGCTCAACGTAGCGGGTGTAGCCGGTGGCGTGGCTGGGATCGGCGACGACGGGCAGGTGCGACAGGTGGTGCAGCACCGGCACGGCGTTGAGGTCGAAGGTGTTACGGGTGCGGGTCTCGAAGGTGCGGATGCCGCGCTCGCACAGGATGACGTTGTCGTTGCCCTCGCTCATGATGTACTCGGCGGCCATGAGCAGCTCATCGATCGTGCCGGACATGCCGCGCTTAAGCAAGATCGGAGTCTTGGTCTTGCCGACCTCTTTAAGCAGAGGGAAGTTCTGGGCGTTGCGGGCGCCGATCTGCATGACGTCGATCTTCTTGTCCAGGAAGACCTGCACGTCGCGCGGGTCCATGATCTCGGTGACGATCGGCATGTCGAGCTCGGCAGACGCCTCGCACAGCAGGTCCAGACCGGCGGGGCCCATGCCCTGGTAGGCGTACGGGGAAGTGCGGGGCTTGTAGGCACCGCCGCGCAGCATCGTGGCGCCGGCGGCCTTCACGCGGCGTGCGATGCGGATGAGGTTCTCGCCCTCGACGGAGCAGGGACCGGCGATGACCTGGAACTGGTCGCCGCCGATCTTGACGCCGTGACCGCAGTCGATGACGGAGTCCTCGGGGTGGAACTTGCGGTTGGCGCGCTTGAACGGCTCGGAGACGCGCTGCACGCGCTCGACGACATCCATGGACTCGAGCAGGAACGGGTCGATCTTGGTCGTATCGCCCACCAGGCCGATAATCGTCTCATTCTCGCCGCGCGAGACATCGGTCTTCAGGCCCTTTTTCTCAATCCAGCTGACGATATGGCCGACGGCCTCGTCGCTGGCGCTCTGCTTTAAAATTGCAATCATGGTGTGCCTCTCACCTCGATGGATAACTTTTGCAAAAACGGCCCGCATCGCGAGCCGTGTATATATGGTGCATGAGAGTTTATACTATCTGACTCGCTTTTGCCTTCTAAAGTGGGCCGTTGCGCCGCGTCTTCCTCGGAATTGCAAAGCTTTTTCTTTTATTTTGATAGCCCGTGGTGCACTTGGGTATAATGCCAAACGTTGGCCCTATTAGCTCAGGGGATTAGAGCGTCTGCCTCCGGAGCAGAAGGCCGTTGGTTCGAATCCAACATGGGGCACCATCGAACGTAAGACCGTCCGAACCTCGCATGGTCCGGGCGGTTTTTCTTATACCGACGCGACGTGATGGGACGTGGTATGGCAGCAACGGATATCGAGCGCGGACTCTCGACCGCCGAGGTTGAGGAGCGCATCGCCGCCGGTAAGATCAACCGCAACATGGAGCTCAAGACCAAGTCGGTCAAAGAGCTCATCATCGAGAACCTCTGCACGTTGTTCAATTTGATCAACGTGATCTTGGCGTTCCTGGTCATTTTGACCGGTTCGTTTAAGAATCTGACGTTCCTGTTCGTGGTGTTCCTCAATACCGCTATTGGCGTCATTCAGTCCATGCGTTCCAAGAAGATGGTCGATAAGCTCACGCTGCTGACCTCCAAGAAGGCCATCGCGGTGCGCGACGGCGCCGAGGTGGAGCTCGACCTGGACCAGATCGTGCTCGACGACATCATCCGCCTGGGGCGCGGCGACCAGATTCCGGCCGACGCCGTGGTGGTATCGGGCGAGGCGCTCGTGAACGAGAGCCTGCTGACGGGCGAGAGCGACCTTATTAAGAAACAGCCAGGCTCTGAGCTCATGAGCGGCAGCTTTATCGACTCGGGCCTGCTGCGCGCCCGCGTGATCCATGTCGGCGCCGACAACTACGTGGCCAAAATTAATAACGAGGCCAAGTACGTCAAAAAGGTTAATTCCGAGATCATGAACGCGCTGAACGCCATCGTGCGCTTTGCGAGCATCATCATGATCCCGCTCGGTTTGGCGTTGTTTGCCTCGAGTGTGAGCGAGCTGTGGGATGCCGCGGGAACCCCGGGCGATAGCGCGCTTTCGTGGTGCTTCTCCGAGCTGTTGGCCGGTCATGTGCCTTCGTCGGCGCTGCTGTCCACGGTGGGCGCCCTGCTGGGTATGATCCCGCAAGGCCTGGTGCTGCTGACTTCGTCGGTGCTCGCCATCGCCACGGTGCGCCTGGCCCGCCGCAAGGTGCTGGCACAGCAGCTCTACTGCATCGAGACACTCGCTCGCGTCGACGTGCTGTGCCTGGACAAGACGGGCACCATCACGTCGGGCCGTATGGAGGTCGAGGGCACGTATCCGCTGCCGGTCGAGGGTATGGGTGCGGGGGAGAGCGACGCCGCCGTTCCCGTCGATACCACGGTGCTCGATTTTGCGCTGGCTAACGTGGCGCGTGCGACTTCGGCCGATGCCAACGAGACCTGCCAGGCGCTGCTCAACTATTACGCCGATCGCCCGGTCGAGGTGTCTGAGCCGCTGTCGGTCATTCCGTTCTCGTCCTCCAAAAAGTGGAGTGGCGCTTCGTTTGCGCAGGGCTCCTATGTGATGGGCGCTGCGCAGTTTGTGCTTTCGGAGCGTGCGTTTTCGCAGGTCGAGAACCGTGTCGCCGAGCTTGCCGATAACTGCCGCGTGCTCGTGGTGGCGCGCGTGGACGGCTTTACGCCCGATGGAGATATGGTGGGCGAGGCCGAGCCCGTGGGCTTTGTGACCATCCGCGACGAGATTCGTACCTCGGCGGCCGAGACCATCGGCTACTTTAACGAACAGGGTGTGACCCTCAACGTGATCAGTGGCGACGACCCGCGCACGGTGTCGTCGATCGCGCGCGTGGTGGGCGTGCCGGGGGCGGACGCTTATGTGGACGCCACGACGCTCGATACGCCGGCCAAGCTCGATGCCGCAGTGGACCGCTACCATGTCTTTGGTCGTGTGACCCCGCAGCAGAAGCGCGAGCTCGTGCAGGCACTCAAGCGCCGCGAGCACACCGTGGCCATGACAGGCGACGGCGTCAACGACGTGCTGGCGCTCAAGGAGGCCGACTGCTCCGTGGCCATGGCGGCCGGCTCCGATGCCGCGCGTAACGTGGCCGAGATCGTGCTCGTCGACAACGACTTTGCCTCGATGCCCGCCGTGGTGGCCGAGGGCCGTCGCTCCATCAACAACCTGCAGCGTTCGGCTTCGCTGTTCTTGACCAAGACGCTGTTCTCGATGGGCCTGGCGGCGCTGTGCATCGCGCTACCGCCGTACCCCTTCGAGCCCATCCAGATGACGCTCATTAACTTCCTCTGCATCGGCGCGCCGGGCTTTGTGTTGGGCCTGGAGCCCAACAATGCTCGCGTGAAGGGTGCGTTTTTGACCAACGTGCTCAAGCGTGCGCTGCCGGCGTCGCTTGCGGTCATTATGGCTGCGACGCTCGATATCTTTGTGGCGCGCGTGTTTGGCTTTAGCCAGCTCACGCTGTCTACGATGTGCCTGCTTACGTCGTGCGCGGCGAGCGTCAGCCTGATCTGGCGTATCTCGCAGCCCCTCACACCCTTGCGCGTGGCGCTCTTTGTGTTTGTAGTCGCCGGCATCCTGGTGGGCGTTATCGGATTCCCGGAGCTGCTGTCTATTGCCAACCTGTCGATGGGCCAGATGGTTATCTTGGCTGTCATCGTGGCCTTTACCTGCTCGGTGTTCTTTAAGCTCGCCACGATGATGGATTCGCTTAAGCCGCGTCGTCGTCATGCCGCAACTGGTTTTGGTCGCGGTGTGCGCGTCCGCCTGGGTCGCGGTGGCGGCAAGGTGAGCTCGACGGGTTCGACGGCGGAGCGTTTTGCCAAGCGCGTCGCCGCCGACATGGCGCAGCGCCGCGAATCTCGCACCGTTCGTAAGGCCGATGCCCGCGCACTCGAGGGCGTGGCCCAGGCCCAGTCCAAGAAAAAGAAGGGTAGCGGAGCCAAGCGCTCTCGCGTAACCAAGTCCGCCCAAGGCATCAAAGTCTCGATGCCAAGCAAAAAGAAGAAGTAACTACGCGCCCTGGCGATGTTGAATTGGTGCCTTGCTCCTGTGGGGCCGTGGCGATGTTATGCTCTAACCTCGATTGTTTGAATTGCTTCGAAAAGAGGATGCCGTGATCTGCCCGCATTGCCTTAAGACTATCGAGGACGGCGCCTCGTTCTGCCCCTACTGCAACGCCTATGTGGGTCCGGGCGATGGTCCCGAGCACACTGAGTTCGTGTTCTGTGAGGGCTGCGGTGCCCGTCTTTCTCCGCATGATCGTACATGCCCCAAATGCGGACGCCCCGCTCCGGGTATCCTCTCCGAGGACGCGGCCGCATCCGACTTGGCTGCGGGCCGCACGGCGGGTTTTCCGCGCCTAACGCAAGAGCAGATCGATACCGAGGTGCCGCATGCGCCGGCCTCTGCCGCTGCGGTGCTTTCGGACGCCGCCGACCCCAATGAGACCTGCGTGCTGCCGGCTTTCGATAAGGATTTCGGTATCCCCAAGGTCGATATTCCCACGCCGGTTTCCCTGCATGACGATACTCAAAAACCCAAGCGCAAGGTGCACCCCGACGAGGACGCCTATCACAAGCACAAGCGTCATATTCCCAAGCCGCTCATCGTCATCGCGATCCTTGCCTTTGTGTGCGGCGGTGCCTATTGGTTCGTGACGACCGATCCCATGGGTGTCATGCCCGGCTTCTATGACCAGTTTGGCCAGGCCGCGCAGACGACCTTCCCTACGCGCCAAAAGGGCGAGGCGACTGAGGACGATACCAAGCAGGACGATTCTGCCGAGGTGGTCCAGGAAGAAACCGTGCTGACCGACGATCAGCTCTATACCAGGCTCGACGGTCTGTATCAGACCATCGTGTCCTACGGTGACGAGGACCAGATCGGCGAGGTCATCGATTCTTTTAACAACGGCTATCTTCGAACGCCACTGTCCACCCGTCAGGAGCTGTCGCAGAGTGCCTACGCCCTGCGTGACCAGATAAAAAAGACGCAAGATGAGCTCAACGACCTTAAGTACCAGGACGATACGGTCTATGCGGACGACATCGCCCACTTAAAGCAGCTTGCCGAGTGGATGTACGAGCGCGTCGACGTGATCTGCCAGAGCTGGGATATCTCGCTGGCCATTCCCGATGGCGAGTCGATGAGTTCCCACCAAAGCGAGATCCTGGCGCCCATCGCGCAGAGCGGCAACAGCGCGCTCAACCAGTACGACGCCAACGTGGGTTCCTGGAAGCCGCAGCAGCGTTCCTAAAATTAGTTCGCCATAGTCGGCATAACCTACGTGCGCAATTGATGTAAGCGCATGCTTATTGCTACAATTCGTACAAATATGCTTTAAACGCACGAGGAAGGAACCACATGTTTGGTTTTAAGAAAGAGCTCTACACGCCCGAGTATCAGCTTGCCGGCGACGAGTGCGCCGTTATCGAGACGTCGAAGGGTATCATCAAGGTCAAGTTTGACGGCGAGGGCGCTCCCATTCATGTCGCGAACTTCTGCGAGCTTTCCACGATGGGTTTCTATGATGGCCTTAAGTTCCATCGCTATGTGCCCGGTTTTGTCATCCAGGGCGGCGACCCCAATACCCGCGACATGTCCGGCGCCGACGTTGCTGCCGGTCTTGAGGGCCCCGACGGCATGCCCGGTACCGGTGGCCCCAGCTACTGCATCAAGGGCGAGTTTGCCACCAATCCGCGCAACAGTCATGTCGATGGTGCCCTTGCCATGGCACGCTCCATGGACCCCGATTCCGCGGGTTCGCAGTTCTACTTCTGCCTGGGTGCCCAGCATAACCTCGATTCCGGTTACACCGTCTTTGGTACCACGGTCGAGGGTCTCGATGTGATTTCGCAGCTGCGTGCTGGCGACGAGATCGTCCATGTCGAGATCGTTCACGAGTAAAGGGGACTTCCTTGAATAGCCAGCTGATCCAACAGGGCCGCGCCGCTTACCGCGCGGGTGATTTTTCCGCTGCAGCCCAGATGCTTGGGGCGGCAAAGACTCCCGATGAGATTATGGGCGAGGCCGATCACCTTCGTGGTAACGCCTTGATGCACCTAGGCATGTATGCCGAGGCCGCCGAGGCCTACGCCGCCGCCCTCAACGACGGCACCTATGGCAAGCGCGGCGCGCTGCTCACCAACCGCGGCAAGGCGCTCGCCGCCGTGGGCGACTACACGACGGCCGCTCAGGCGTTCTCTGCTGCTACGCAGGACGCTTCTTATGCCACGCCGTTCAAGGCCTATCTGGGCCTGGGTAACGCGCTGTTCCAGTCGGGCGACTATGCCAACGCGGGTACTGCCTTCCGTCAGGCTGCCATCGATGGCGCCAATCCGGCTCCTGCCGCCGCGCTCGGCGAGCTCGGTCGTTGCTTCATCAAGCTCGGCCGTCCGGCGGATGCCGTGGAGACCTACCGCACGGCTATCGACTTTGCCGGCCCCCGCGACGACACGCGTGCGCTCAACGCCGGCATGGGTCAGGCGCTTTCTGCCGCCGGCCGTCCCTCCGACGCACTCGACGCCTTTAACGCCGCTACTGCCGATGGCATCTACCAGCTCACCTCCGAGCAGGCCGATGAGCTTGCCCGCGTGCACGATTCGCTTGCCGCGCTGTCTGCCCAGACGGCTATGGCCACGGCTCCGGCGCCCGCGATGGACGCTCCTGCCGTCGATCCGCTCGATCCTACGGGCGCGACCGGTCAGTTTATGCCCGATCCCTCGGACACCGGCTTCTTTACGCTGTCCGAGTCCGAGATGGTCCAGCAGGACCGTCAGGATCGTAAACAGGCCAAGGTCCGTCGTCGCCATCGCCACACGGGTCTCAAAGTCTTCATCGTGCTGCTTCTGCTCATTTTGATCGCCGCGGGCGGTCTGGGCTTTGCCTACACGCGCGGCTTTGGCTTCCCGTCCCAGGAGTCTGTCGTTACCGATCTGTTCCAGGCTGCCGGCGACGGTGACACCGCAAAGGCCGAGTCTTGCCTGGCATCGAGCCTGTCCGAGGACGCTAAGTCGATGATCATCTCCTCGATTCCGCAGGGTGCCACCGTGTCCGTCGAGGGCATGGATCAGTCCATGACCGAGACGACCGCCAAGGTTAAGGCGTCGCTGTCCAAGGGCGGCGAGCAGGAGTACACCGTCAAATTCGTGCGCTCCGACAACCATATCGGCTGGGCCGTTTCCTCGCTCGATATGGATTTCTCGGCTGCTGACAACCAGTAGTGACCTTATGGGATTTAGCTTTGCCCGGCGCTTCACCGCAAGTGAGGTGCCGGGCTTGCGCTAGTATCATGAACTAGTAGTTTTCCAGCAATCATCCAACACATCAGGAGTTGCGTTGTTTTCTTTGATGGATATGTTCTTCGGTAGCTATGCGGGCGATCTTGCCATCGACCTCGGCACCGCAAATACGCTTGTCTCCGTGCGCGGCAAGGGCATCGTCATCCGCGAGCCCTCTGTTGTCGCCATCGACAAGAACGACGAGCGCATCCTGGCGGTCGGTATCGAGGCAAAGCGCATGCTCGGCCGTACGCCCGGCAACATCGTGGCCGTTCGTCCCCTGAAGGACGGCGTCATCGCCGACTTCGATGTTACCGAGGCCATGCTTCGCTACTTTATCGACAAGGCTTCCGAGAAGCGCTATCCGTGGACCCCGCGTCCGCGCGTTGTCGTCTGCGTTCCCTCCGGCGTCACGTCGGTCGAGAAGCGTGCCGTCTTTGAGGCTACGATCCAGGCCGGCGCTCGCCAGGCCTATCTGATCGAAGAGCCTATGGCCGCCGCTATCGGCGCCGACCTGCCCGTCGAGGAACCCACCGGCTCCATGGTCATCGACATCGGTGGCGGTACCACCGAGGTTGCCGTTATCGCTATGGGCGGCATCGTCGTCTCGCAGTCCATCCGTATTGCCGGCGACGAGTTCGATCAGGCCATCCTCACGCACGTTCGTGATGCCTATAACCTGGCCATCGGCGAGCGTACGGCAGAGGACATCAAGATCAAGGTCGGCTCCGCCGTGCCGCTCAAGGACGAGCTCGATGTCGAGGTCAACGGCCGCGACGTGATCACCGGTCTGCCCAAGACCGTGCGCATCGAGAGCGAGGAGATTCGTCGCGCGCTCAACAAGCCGCTCGACGAGATGGCCAAGGCCGTTAAGGACGCCCTCGATGCCACGCCGCCCGATCTTGCCTCGGACCTTATGTACTACGGCATTTTGCTGACTGGTGGCGGCGCGCTGCTGCGCGGTCTCGACGTGCGCCTGCGCGATGAGACCGGCGTTTCGGTCAACGTCAGCCCCACGGCGCTCGATAACGTCGTTAACGGCTGTGCCCGCGTGCTCGAGGCCAATGCGTTTGATGGCGGCTTCGTCCAGACCAATGCTTAATTTCCAAAAGGTGGATTCCATTTGGCACGATCTTCGGGTTTCTCCACAAATCTGAATACCAAGCGACAATCAACGGGTATGCGCCCGTTGATTGTTTTCAGCCTGATTTCGGTGTTGCTGCTCACGTTTTACATCCGCGAGGGCGAGGCAGGACCGATTCATGCCGTGCGTTCGGGCGTAACGACGATTACCTCGCCGGTGCGCTTCGTGGGGTCGGCCGTGGCGGCTCCCTTCAATGCGATCGGCAACGTGTTCTCCAACCTCACGGCTTCGCAGGAGTCGCTCGACGACCTCAAGAAGCAAAACGAGGTGCTGACCTCTAAGGTCGCCGAGCTTTCCGAGGCTCAAAAGACTGCCGAGCGCCTGGAGGGCCTAGTTGGGCTGCAATCGACCTACAACCTTAAGTCGACCGCTGCTCGTATTGTCGGTGCGTCGGGCGATGCCTGGACCTCGACCGTTACCATCGACAAGGGATCTGCCGACGGCCTTACCATCAACATGCCCGTGACGAGTTCTGCCGGTGTTATCGGACAGATAATCGAGGTATCGGCCAAGACCTCTACCGTGCGCCTGATTGGCGACGAGAACTCGGGCGTGTCGGCTATGGTGCAGGATACGCGTGCCCAGGGTATGCTGCAGGGCCAGCCCGATGGCACCCTGCGCCTTGAGTACGTGAGCGTCGACTCCGACGTCAAAGTGGGCGACATCATCGTGACCTCTGGCATTGGCGGCGTGTTCCCCAAGGGCCTGCCGCTCGGCACTGTTTCCTCGGTGGAGAAGTCGGCCAACGATGTGTATTACACCATCGTGGTGCGCGCTCAGACCACGGCCGAGAACAACGAGGAAGTGCTGGTCATCACCTCGCTGACCGACGAGCAGTCGGCCTCGGACGAGGACGTGAGCACGGCCAACAGCACGCCGCAGGGAACGTCGCGCGATGCTGCGACCAAGACGAAGGACGAGAGCCCGGATGACAGTTCCGACACGTCCGAGACGACCGATTCCGGCTCGAGCGAATAGGGGGCATGTCCATGGATCTACACGAGCAGGGGATGAGCTCCCGTACGTTTGTGATCGCCGCCATCGTGTGCGTGCTGCTGCAGGCAGGCCTGGCACCGCAGATCTCCATTGCGGGCGGTCGCGTCAACTTCATGATTATCCTGGTGTGCCTAAGCGTGTTCTCGGGCGACCCGACCCGTGCCGTCGTGTGCGGTTTTTGCAGCGGCTTGTTTTATGACCTGTCCGCTGCCGTGCCGGTGGGCGTTATGTCACTCCTGCTGACCGTGGGTTCTTTTGCCCTGGTGCACAGCGCCGTCGGTCAGACGGGCGGTACCCCGAGTGCGCGCGGCGTCACTGTGGGCGCCTTCGCGCTCGTCATTAATGTGATCTACAGCATCATCTTGCTGTTTATGGGTTTGGAGACGAGCTTTGTCGTGGCGATCTTCGGCCATGCGCTGCCGTCCTCGATCCTGACGGGTCTGGTTGCCATTCCGTTTTTGATGTCCGGTGTCGTGCCGCAGTCCGGCTATGGATTCTCCGCGCGTGGCGGACGCCAGACGGGCATGCGCTTTAAGCCCAAGACCCGTAAGCTCAAATAGGGGAGGCCCGTAGATGTCTTCCCAGTTGACGGTTATTATCGCCGGTATCGTGCTGGTTGTGGCCATCGTGGTCGCGCTGGTCATCATGCGTCGTGGCGATTCCCGTTTTACCTACGATACGCAGCATGGAACGGCCCCGCGCGCCACCGAGGGCGAGGGCAATACCGCGGCGACCGCCTTCAAGGGCCGCTTTTCCATCCTCACCACGGGTGTGGGCGCGATGTTTGCGGCGCTTGCCGTCAAGCTGTGGGGCATGCAGATGGTCTCGTCGGACTATTACGAGAAGCAGGCCAATAGTAATCAGACTCGCACCGTTACAACACCCGCTGTGCGCGGTCGCATCCTCGACCGCAATGGCGTGGCGCTTGTCCAGAACCGTCCCTCACTTGCTGTCGTGGCCTACCGCGACCTTGCCGAGGATGAGGTTCTGGTTCGCCATCTTGCCAACGTGCTTGGAATGCCTTACGTGGCGGTCCTTCGCAATATTCAGGACAATACAGAGGGCGCTCAGAGCCTGCATACCATCGCGACGGACGTCCGTCGCTCCACGGTTGCCTATATTCAGGAGCATGCCGGCGAGTTCCCGGGCGTCAAGATTGCCGAGCGTACCGAGCGTCAGTATCCATATGGCGAGACGGCATGCCATATCTTGGGCTATACCGGCACCATTACCTCCGAGCAGCTCGAGGCCCAGAATAAGAAAACCTCTGGCGATGATGATGCTTCTGCTGGCAAGATTACGTACCAGTCGGGCGATATCGTGGGCCAGGCGGGCGTTGAGAGCTACTACGAAAACTTGCTGCAGGGTATTCGTGGCGAGCAGACCGTCAAGGTCGATGCATCGGGCAATGTGACCGGTCAGGCCGGCGCTGTGCCCGCGAAGGCCGGCTCCGACATTAAGCTCACGCTCGACCTTAAGATCCAACAGGCCTGTGAGACGGCGCTGGCGAGCGCTATCGAGCTTGCCAAGACCACCGGCTACAGCAATGCCGGCAACGGCGCTGTGGTGTGTCTCGATCCCAACAATGGCGAGATCCTGGGCATGGCGAGCGAGCCCAAGTTTGATCCGTCCGTCTTTATCGGCGGCGTCTCAAATGACGTGTGGACCGAGCTAAATGATGACAAGGGTTCGCACCCGCTGCTCAACCGCGCCATTAGCGGACAGTACATGTCGGCCTCGACCATCAAGCCGCTCTCGGCACTGGCCGGTCTTGAGTTTGGAACCTACACTTCAACGCAGACAACCAACTGCACGGGCTATTGGACGGGCCTGGGCAAGTCGTGGGGCAAGTACTGCTGGCTGCATTCCGGCCACGGCACCATGACGCTGCAGTCGGGTATCGCCAACTCGTGCGACCCCGTCTTCTACGACATGGGCAAGGCGTTTTTTTATGACGAGCAGCATTCCGAGGGCCTGCAGGAGGTCTTTCGTCGCTGGGGCCTGGGCAAGACCTGCGGTATCGATCTGCCGAGTGAAGGCGCGGGCCGTATTCCCGATGCCGAGTGGAAAGAGTCGTACTTCACCGACGCCTCTGCCGAGGACCGCAAGTGGAATGCCGGCGATATGACCAACATTGCCATCGGTCAGGGCGACATCCTGGTGACGCCCCTGCAGATGGCGTGTGCCTATATGGGTCTTGCCAACGGCGGCAAACAGTACGTGCCTCACGTGTTTTTGTCTGCCGTGTCGCGCGATGGCGACGGCGATGCCTATAAGTACAACGGCAAGGGCAAGAAGAAGCGCCTGGAGGCCAAGATCAACAGCGATTCGGATTTGGCTCTTGTTCGCAACGGCATGCACGACGTGATTTACACGGCATCGACGTCCCTGGCGGCTCACTTTGGCACCCTGACGCCGCAGGTATACGGCAAGTCGGGCACGGGCGAGAAAAGTGGCGAGGATGAATACGCGTGGTTCTGCGCCTATGCACCGGCCGATGACCCCAAGTATGTCATCGCTACCGTCCTGGAGCAGGGCGGCGGTGGCTCAGATACCGCGATGCATGTCGTGCGCGACGTGCTCGGCGTGATTTATGGCGAGCCCGATACCTCTTCGGCCTCGGGCGATTCTTCGGTTCGATAGGAGGTTGCGATGGATTTTTCTCCGGCGGATCTGTTCCGTTCAACCAAGACCGGCTCTCGCAGCAGCCTGGACCGTGTCAACAAGCAACTTTCGGCCTCGCGCGGCACGTTTCGCCAAAAGGTGCATATCGGTGTGCTCGTGGCTACTGTGGCTCTCGTCGCCTACGGTGCCATCATTATCTGGTCGGCTTCGCAGTTTAAGGCCGACGCTTCGTTCTCACGCCATCTGCTGGGAATTGGCATCGGAGCGGTGCTGGCGGTGCTGGTCTGGCGTACCGACCTGCGCGGTATTTCCAATTTCTCGACGGCGTTGCTCGTCATCGACCTGATCGTGATCCTCTCGCCCAAGATTCCGGGTCTGTCCTATACAGGCGGTCTGGGCATGACGGGCTGGATCAAGATTCCCGGTATCGGCTTGACATTCCAGCCGGTTGAGCTTGCCAAGCTCATCACCATCTTCTTTATTGCTACGCTTGGCTCGCAGTATAACGGTCGCATCGATACCGTTCGCGACTACGTCAAGCTCTGCGGCATGCTGTCCATTCCGTTTTTGGCCGTCGTTGCCATGGGCGACCTGGGCTCGGGCCTGGTCGTGCTGGTTTCGGGCGCCATCGTCATTTGTATGAGCGGTGCACGCCGCGAATGGGTGCTGTCGACCCTGGCCCTGCTCGTGGGCCTGGTGGCCCTCGTCCTGGCGCTCGATTCGGTCTTTGATTCGCTGCTCGGCCACGATGTGCTCATCAAGCAGTATCAGATGAACCGTCTGACGGTCTTTATCGACCCCGATAATGCCGATTCGGACGATGCCTACAACCTGCAGCAGTCGCTTATCGCCGTTGGCTCGGGCGGCTTCTTTGGTAAGGGTTTGGGCCATGCGACGCAGTCGGCCGGCGGCTTTCTGCCTGAGTTCCACACCGACTTCGTCTTCGCCTTTTTGTCCGAGACCTTTGGTTTTTGCGGTTCCTTTTTTCTCCTGTGCCTCTACGTGCTGCTGATCTTTTCGACGATTCGCGTCGCCTTTAAGTGTGAGTCGCTGTTCCTGCGTCTGTCGTGTGTGGGCATCGTTGGCATGTGGGCGTTCCAGACCTTCGAAAACATCGGCATGTGCATCGGCATGATGCCGATTACCGGTATTCCGCTACCGTTTATTAGCTTTGGTTCGTCTTCGATGATGATCCAACTGCTGACGGTGGGTATCGTACAATCCATATGGCGGCATCGTTCGGGCGCCGCGTAACCGCTGGAGGGGTTTGCTATGAAAATTCCCGTAGATAAGCTGACCCGCGCTTTTAAGATGGGCGCGTCCGTTAAGAAGGATTCCGATACGCCGGTGCGCGTCTCGGTCTATCTGGATTCGTCCGCCTCGCGCTTTCTGGCCGAGACGGTGCGTGACGCCTTTGTGCCGCAGACGACCTCGGGCATTGTGCGCGTCGAGCGTCTGGGGGAGGAGCGAATTGCTCCAAAGACCGATACCGATGTGGTGCTGGTGCTCTCGTGTGGTTCCGACCGCTTGGAGAGTGCCGTGCAGGAGCTCGTGATCGCCGGCGCGCCCGTGTGCGTGCTTGCCGAGTCTGCTGTGGAGGTGCCGTTTATCGAGGAGTCCACGCCCATGCTCGGTGTGGTGGCGGCAACCGATAAGACGTATCTGCTCGAGACGCTTGCCCGCTGGATTCTCGATCGCACCGACAAGGAAACGGCTTTTGCGGCGAACTTTGCCTTCATGCGCATCGCGGCGGCCAATCGTATCATCACCTCGTGTGCGCTCACCAATATGGCGACCGGGGCTTTGGTGTTTTTGCCGGGCACCGATTATCCCGTTATGGCGCTGGCGCAGGTGGGCATGCTCTTTGAGCTCGCTGCCGTCTTTGGACGCGGCATTAAGCCTGAGCGCGGCTACGAGGTCGCGGGCGTGCTTGCCGGCGGTCTTGTGATCCGCGCGGTCACCCGCGCGCTCGTCAAGCAGACGCCGCATATTGGGTTTGCCGTCAAGGCGCTCGCTGCTGCCGCGGGCACCTATGGCATGGGCCGTGCGCTCGTTTCGCTCTACGAGCGCGATGTCGACTACAGCCGTGCTAACGAGGTGGTCACTGCCACGTTTTCCCGCGTTCGCGATCTGGTGACTGCGGTCGCGGGCGCTACCCGTCCTATGGCGTCCTATCAGGACGCATCAGATCTCGCTGCTTAGGGGTTTTCCGTTGCGCGTTGCATACCAAGACTGTTTTCATTTAATTGAGCCGTTGCTCGCCAAGGTCGAGAAGCCGAGTCGCTATATCGATCACGAGTGGGGCACGCTTTCCAAGGCCGATGCCGACTACCGTTGCTGCCTGATCTACCCGGATGTGTACGAGGTCGGTCTGCCCAACCAGGGCATCGCCATCCTCTACAACATCCTTAACCAGGCCGAGGGCATCTCCTGCGAGCGCGGCTATGTGCCGTGGCCCGATATGGGTGACGCCATGCGCGAGGCAGGCATTCCGCTGCTGTCGCTCGAGGGTGCAGCGCCGGTCGCTTCGTTTGATATCGTCGGCCTGCATGTGCCGCACGAGATGGCGGTGACGAACTTCCTCGAGGCACTCGACCTCGCTGGCATTCCGCTGTTAGCGGCCGACCGAGGTGAAGACGACCCTATCATCATCGCCGGCGGCCCCTCGGTGTACAACCCCGAGCCGTACGCGGCCTTCTTCGATGCCATCCTCATCGGTGAGGGCGAGGAATCGCTGCTCGAGACCTGCCAGCTGCATCGCCGCCTGCGTGACGAAGGGGTCCCGCGCGCGCAGATTGTCGAGCAGCTTGCATCCATTGCCGGCAACTACGTGCCGTCGCTCTATGAGGTTCGTCACGACGAGCCCTGCTCGCCGCATGGCTACACCGTGCCGCGTGAGGGCAAGGATGCGCCGACCGTGGTCTACAAGCGCGTCGTCGAGGATTTCGGCGCCACGAATCCGCTGTCGCAGTCGTGCGTGCCCTATGCGCAGCTGGTCCACGACCGCCTGTCTATCGAGATCCTGCGCGGCTGCGCCCGCGGCTGTCGTTTTTGCCAGGCTGGCATGACGTATCGCCCGGTGCGCGAGCGCTCGGCCGACCAGATTGTCTCGTCGGTGATTCAGGGTCTGGAAAAGACTGGCTATGACGAGGTGTCGCTGACCTCGCTCTCCACGACCGACCACTCCTGCATTCGCGACGTGCTCGGCAGGCTCAACCGTCGCCTGGAGGATACGGGTATTCGCGTGTCTATTCCGTCGCAGCGCCTGGATTCGTTTGGCGTGGATATGGCCGAGTCGGTCGCTGGCGAAAAGAAGGGCGGCCTGACGTTCGCGCCCGAGGCCGGCAGCCAGCGCATGCGCGACATCATTAACAAGAACGTGACCGAGGAGGACCTGGACCGTGCGGCCAAGGCGGCCTTCGAGGCCGGCTGGAACCGCATGAAGCTCTACTTTATGATGGGCCTTCCCGGCGAGCGCGACGAGGACATCGTGGCCATCGCCAATCTGGCCGATCACGTGCTGGAGCTCGGTCGTTCCGTGGTGCCCAAGGCTCGTCGCGGCTCGATCTCGGTGTCCATCTCGGTTTCGGTCTTTATCCCCAAGGCCGCCACGCCGTTCCAGTGGTGCCCGCAGCTCGACTACGACGACGTCAAGCGTCGCCAGAAGTTGCTTATCACGAGCGTTCGCAACCGTGCCGTCCGCGTGCATTACCACGATGCCGAGACCTCGCTCATCGAGGCCGCGCTGTCCCGCGCCGGTCGTGACATGACGCCCGTCATCATCGATGCTTGGCGCTCGGGCTCTCGCTTTGACGCCTGGGTAGAGCATTTCTCGCTCGATAACTGGAAGGAAGCTGCTGCCAAAAACGGCATCGACCTCAATGAGCTCGTGCACCTGCCCTACGAGTTGGACTGGCGCCTGCCGTGGGAGCACGTGAGCCCCGGCTGCACGCGCGGCTTCCTCGAGCGCGAGTACCGTCGCTCGCTCGAGGGCGTCACGACTCCCGACTGTACCCGCACGTCGTGCACCGGCTGCGGGATCTGCCCCACGCTCCACGCCAAGAATGTATTGATGGGTGATCGCGCATGAGTGAGCGCCTGACCGACAACCCCTCGCTCTTTAGGCTTCGTGTTCGCTATGGCAAGCGCGATCGCCTTAAGTACCTGGGCCATCTCGAAGTAATCCATACCATTGAGCGCATCGTGCGCCGTGCGAGACTTCCCTATGCCGTCACGCAGGGCTTCTCTCCGCACATGCGCGTGGGCTTCTCTTCGGCGCTGCCGGTGGGTACGTCGTCGACCTGCGAGTGGTATGACCTGTTTATGACCGAGTTCGTGGCGCTCGACGAGGCGTTTGGGTGCCTGGCTGCGGCGTCTCCGGCCGATCTGGCGCCCATCGAGGCGGCGTACATCGACGTGCGCACGCCGGCGTTGACGGCGCAGCTCACGCGCCTGTCGTATCGCATCGACCTGCACTTGGATCCCGAGGCGCCCGTAAGCGCCGATGAGGTACGTCGTGCGATCGACACGCTGCGCGCGGACCATGGCATCGACTACGCGCGCGGCAAAAAGAGCAAGCGCTTGGATTTGGATCACACGCTCGTGGGCTATGAGCTCACGGCGGGGGAGCGCCCGGACCATTTGGTGCTCATGCTCGACACCCATGCCGACAACGAGGGCTCCATGCGTCCGGAAATTTTGCTTTCTGCTGCTGATGTTTTGTTGCAGGGCTTGACCCCGGGCGTGGATGCACCTATTGTTTCCACCGGTATGCAAGACCTCGTGACCATCTGCTCCTACGATGTCGAGCGTCAGAATCAAGCATGCGAGGACGACGAGGGCCGACTCGTCAGCCCCATACCTGTGCGAACTTGTGGATTTGCTCCACATACTCGTTGACGGGGGTATTTTCGCCTGCTACTATATTCGGCTGTTGCACTAACTGATGCATGAAGGGCAAGTAAACATGTACGCAATCGTTAACACGGGCGGCAAGCAGTACAAGGTCGCCACCGACGATGTCATCACCGTCGAGAAGATCGAGGGCAATGAGGGCGACAAGGTCACCCTGCCGGTTATCTTCCTCAACGATGGTAAGAAGATCGTCACCGATCCCGACAAGCTGGCCAAGGCCAAGGTTACCGCTCAGATCGTTGAGCAGTTCAAGGGCGAGAAGCAGCTGGTCTTCAAGTTCCACAAGCGCAAGCGCTATCGTCGTCTGAAGGGTCACCGTCAGCAGCTCACCAAGCTGAAGATCGTGAAGGTTCAGGCTACCTCCCGCGCCAAGAAGGCTGTCAAGGCAGAGGCTGAGGCTGTTGCCGAGGCTCCCGTCGCCGAGTAGATTACACTCGTAACGAAAGAGTAGGTATACACAATGGCACACAAAAAAGGACTCGGTTCCTCCCGTAATGGCCGTGACTCCCGCGGTCAGCGCCTTGGCACGAAGCGCTATGCCGGCCAGACGGTAACCACGGGCACGATTCTCGTCCGTCAGCACGGCACGCACATCCACCCGGGTGAGAACGTTGGCCGTGGTAAGGACGACACGCTGTTCGCGCTGGTCGACGGTACCGTTGAGTTCCACAAGGGTATCAAGCACAGGGTCAGCGTACGCCCGCTCGCGAACGCGTAATTCACCCTTCATAGAGCACATATGTGGGAGGCACTTGAGTTTTAGGATTCAAGGGTCTCCCTCTTTTTTGTAGGAGGCGATTCTGTTGTCACAGTTCACCGATATCAGCCGCATTAACGTGTGCGGCGGCGACGGCGGAGCCGGATGCATGTCGTTTAGGCGCGAGGCATTTGTCCCCAAGGGCGGCCCCGATGGCGGCGACGGCGGTCGTGGCGGCAATGTCGTCATCCAGGCCGATGCTCAGCTGTCTTCGCTGATCGATTACCGCTTTAAGCATCACTTCCGCGCCGAGCGCGGCACGCACGGGCAGGGTGCCCGTCGTAACGGTAAGAGCGGCGAGGACCTGATTCTCAAGGTCCCTATGGGTACCGTGGTGCGCGAGCTCGATCCCGAGACGCAGACCCCGATGTTCGAGATTGCCGACCTGGTGCACGACGGCGAGCGCGTCGTCGTGGCGCCCGGCGGTGCCGGCGGTCTGGGCAACACACACTTTGTGACGTCGGTGCGTCGCGCTCCGGCCTTTGCCCAGCTCGGCGAGCCTGCCGAGGAACACTGGATCGAGCTCGAGATGAAGCTTATGGCCGATGCCGCGCTTGTGGGCTTTCCCTCGGTGGGTAAGTCATCGCTCATTGCGCGCATGAGTGCCGCCCGCCCCAAGATTGCTGACTACCCGTTTACCACGCTCGTGCCGAACCTCGGCATGGTGCGTGCCGGCGAATATTCTTACGTCGTTGCCGACGTCCCCGGTCTCATCGAGGGCGCGAGCGAGGGCAAGGGCCTGGGTCACCAGTTCCTGCGCCACATTGAGCGTACGGCACTCATCATGCACGTCGTCGATATGACGGGTGGTTTTGAGGATCGCGATCCGGTCGAGGACTATCGCATCATCAACCGCGAGCTCGAGCAGTATGGCGCCGAGCTTTCGGAGCGTCCGCAGATCGTCGTTGCCAACAAGTGTGATGCGCCGGGCACGGCCGACAAGATTGCCGACCTTAAGCGTGCGGCGCTCGACGATGGCCATATGTTCTTTGCCGTGTCTGCTGTTACGGGCGCCGGCCTCAACACGCTGATGCTTGCCGTGGGCGAGCAGGTGGCTAAGCTTCGCGCCGAGCTGGCGGTCTCTGATGAGCCGGTCGTTCTGCGCGACGATGAGTGGGAGCGCCGTCGCCTGCAGCGTGAGAAGCGTTTCCGCATTGTTCAGGAAGAGCCCGGTGCCTTCCGCGTGGTCGGTCGTGCCATTGAGCGTATGGTCATCCAGACCGACTGGGAAAACGAGGAAGCCGTCATTTACCTGCAGCATAAGTTTGCGCGTATGGGTGTTGACGACGCGCTCGAGAAGGCCGGTTGCCGTGCGGGCGACGAGGTCCGCATTTGCCAGCGCGCCTTTGACTTTGAGGGCGCCGAGGACTTCTCGGAGTACGAGGAGCTCGAGGATGCTGGCGAGGACGTTGCCGTTGAAGCCATTGACGTGGCCGATGCTGCGGATGAGGGAGTCGAGGTTGTCGATGCGGCGGATGCCGCGGGCGATGCCGAGACCTCGGAGGGCGAGTAAGCCATGTCGCTGCGCGGTGGAATCGGTCTGCCCGAGCTTCCTCTAGAGGACGGGCAGGAGTTTAGGCTCGGCATTATGGGTGGCACCTTTGATCCCATCCATTACGGGCACCTGGTGACCGCCGAGCAGGCGCGCGAGTCGCTCGACTTGGACGCTGTGCTCTTTATGCCGGCGGGCTCTCCTGCCTTTAAGCTTGACAAGCCGGTGACGCCTGCCGAGGACCGTTATGCCATGACGGTCCTCGCCACTGCTGCGAACCCGGCCTTTTTGGCAAGCCGCTTCGAGATAGATCGTGCCGGTGTCACCTATACAGCCGATACGCTACATGCCCTTCGCGAGTTTTACCCGCCACAGGTGAAGCTTTACTTTATTACGGGTGCCGATGCGATTATCGATATTGTGACCTGGCACAATGCTGATGAGATTGCCGAACTGGCAACCTTTATTGCTGCGACACGACCCGGCTTTGACATCGATACGGCCCGGGCGCGAATTAAGGAATCGGGGCTGCCATTCGACGTGCGTTATATTCAGATTCCGGCGCTGGCGATCAGCTCGACGAACATTCGTAAGCGAGTTGCCCGCGGCATGAGCGTGCGCTATCTTACGAGCGAGTCTGTGCTCGGCTATATCCGTAAACGCGGTCTGTATGCCGATCTTGGGCAAGACGATTTTGATTGATGGGGGAGAACGTTGTCGGTAGAAGATCAGTTTGAGGGCGATGAGCGTGCGCTCTTGACGCGTATCCACGAGTTGCTCGATGTGCGCATGAAGGATAAGCGTAAGCGCTACGTGCATTCGCTCGGGGTTGCCGAGACGGCGTTGCACCTAGCCGAGGTGTACGGTGTCGACCGCTTTGATGCCGCTGCCGCCGGCCTGATCCATGACTGGGACAAGGTGCTCTCCGACGACGAGCTGGTCACGCGCGCTCTGCATTACGGCATTAAGATTGCCGGCTCTCCTT
>CABRLT010000002.1 GCA_902471785.1 uncultured Collinsella sp. | reverse complement strand
GCAGGTAGCGAAGTCCCTCGCTGACCTCGTTAACGGGCACCTTGGCAACGTAGCGCGCATCGACGGCGGGCCTCATGATGACGCCCTCGCCCGAAGGCACGCGCATGCTCTCGAGCTCGTCCTCGTCCGTGCGGGCGATATCGCCGGCATTCATGCGCTGACCAGTCAGCAGGAAGGTCAGGCGGCAGGCGGCATCGATGGAAATCGAGGCGATGCGATCGAGGTAGCGCGAAACCATGATGGCGCGGCGCAGGTCGTCATAGTTGCTGTCGTCGTCCATAAAGTCGCCCGTATCCATACGGTTAAAGGTGCGGAAGAACTTCTCGTAGGCGGCGTGCACTGGCTCGTCCTCGACGGCCAAGTTGCAGATGATGGACATGTCGTTGGTGACGAGCGCAGAAAGCGAAGAGCCCAGCACCTGGTAGACGGCCTCAGCCTCGGCCTCGACCGTGCCGACAAGCTCCTTGGGCAGCGAGATGTCGGCCTTGATCATATGACGCGTGGCACGGCAGATCTGACGGACCTTATCGGTCATGCGTTGCAGGTTAAAGTCGACGTAGATGATCGTCTGAAGCAGGCGGAAGTCGGAGGCGACCGGTGACTGCGTGGCAATCAGGTTGTAGCAGACGGCCTCCAGGTTGGCGCAGCGTGCGTCAATCGAAAGCGTGCGCTTCTTGGTCTTGGTGGCGAGCTTGCGGTCGTCGGTCACATAGGCCTTAACGGCATCGTGGAGGGCCAGATCGACGGCCTCGTAGATGCTCAGCATCTCGTGACGGGCCTCGATGAGCTGACAGGAAAACAGTTTGCGCATGGTTCACTCCAATCAGTTGGGTGCGGTCATGCCGCCCGCACAGTGAATACGCACCGGACCAGGTCCGATCGGATTGGGACTAGTCGCACCGATCAGCCAAAGCGGCCGGTGATATAGTCTTCCGTCCGCGAATCTACCGGGCTTGTGAAGATCGCGTCGGTTTGACCATACTCGATGAGCGTGGCGGGCTCGCCGGCAACTTCCTGCAAGAAGAATGCGGTGTAGTCGCTGATACGAGCTGCCTGCTGCATTGAATGCGTGACGATGATGATCGTCATCTCGGGCGCCAGCTCGGCCATCAGATCCTCAACCTTAGAGACGGACGTGGGGTCGATGGCGGAGCATGGCTCATCCATCAGAAGGACATCGGGCTGCACCGCAAGCACGCGCGCGATGCACAGACGCTGCTGCTGACCGCCCGAGAGCGCCAAACCATCCTTGTTGAGCTGATTGGATACCTCTTTCCAGAGGTTGGCGCGTTTGAGCGATTCTTCCACGATGTCATCGAGGTCGCTTTTGCTAGTCACGCCCTGCAGACGAGGGCCAAAGGCGACATTCTCGTAGATGGATTTGGGAAACGGGTTGGGCTGCTGAAAGATCATGCCCACACGACGACGGAGGTCGACCGGGTCGACACCCTCGGCATAGATATCATTGCCGTCGAGCGTCATGGTGCCCGCGACGCGCGTACCCTCGATCAGATCATTCATGCGGTTGATGCAGCGCAAAAACGTCGACTTGCCGCAGCCCGAAGGGCCAATGAAGGAGGTGATGGCGTTTTTGGCGATGTTGAGGTCAAGCCCCGTCAGCGCATGAAAGTCACCGTACCAAAAGTTGAAATCCTTGGCCGTAATGGCCGCTTGCTCCAGCGTGGGAGCGGACTGATAAACGGACATGGGACTCCTTAACTAGCGACGCTTGCGCGACAGGAAGCGCGCAAACAGGTTGAAGGCCAGAATGATCACCATCAGCAAGAGCGCGGTGCCATAGGCTGCGTTCATGTTGATGCCGTCGTTGGCAAGCAGGTACAGGTGAACCGTCATGGGGCGGCCGGAATCGAGCGGCGAAATAGGTAGATTGATGGCCTGGCCCATGGTGTAGAGCACCACCGCGGTCTCGCCAATGGCACGGCCGATGGCGAGGACGATACCCGTGGCAATACGGCCAAAGGCAGAAGGAAGCACGATCTTGGAGACGACCTGCCACTTGGTGGCGCCCAGGCCGTACGCACCCCACCGGATATAGCGCGGAACGGCGCGAATGGCCTCTTCGGTGGTGCGCATGACGATGGGAAGCATCAAGAGCGCGAGTGCCAGGGCGGCCGAGACCATCGAAAGGCCCAGACCCATAGCCTCGACAAACAAGGCGTAGCCAAACAGGCCCATAACGATGGAGGGCACCGAGGCCAAAGCGTCAGCAGCGTAGCGAATGAGCTCGACGACCTTGCCCTGCTTGGCGTACTCGGCCAGATAGACGGCTGCCAGCACAGCGATCGGCGTGCAGATAAGCATGGCGAGTGCCGTCACATAGACGGTCGAGACGATTGTGGGCCAAATTCCGCCCTCGGCGTTGACGCCCTGGGGCCAACCGAAGATAAAGTCGAGTGAGATATGCGGCAGGCCGTTAATGACCACGTAGGCGATGATAGCGACCAGCACCAGCGTGGTGATGTATGCCGCGGCACGGAACACGCCAAGCATGATCTTGTTGGACAGGTCCTTGTTGATGCGGCCCTTCTTGCCGTGGGAAAGGGCACGCTTGATGCGCTCGCGCGACGAGGTCGTATCGACCGTCGTGTCAACGGAATCGGACATAGCCTACCCCCTCTTCTTCTTGGAAATCAGACGGACGATGCCCACCAGCGTGGCGGAGATGATAAACAGGACCACACCCATGCCGAACAGCGCCGAGCGGTGCAGACCCGAGGAATAGCTCATGTCGAGCGCAATCTGGCTCGTGAGCGTCGAGATGGGGCTCGCAATGCTGTCGGGAATAACCGGGGCGTTACCTACGACCATGAGCACGGCCATGGTCTCGCCGATGGCACGGCCCATACCCAGCACGATGGCATCAACGATACCCAGCTTCGCGGCAGGTAGCACGACCTTATAGATGGTCTGCCACTTGGTGGCGCCCATGGCATACGATGCCTCGCGAATGCCCATGGGAATGGAATTGAGAGCATCGATGGTGAGCGTGGTGATGGTAGGGACGATCATGATGGCGAGCACAAACCACGCCGTCAGCGCACCAAAACCAAGGCCGCCGGTCAGTTGTGCGATAAACGGGCGGATGATGATCATGCCGAAAAAGCCGTAGATGATAGAAGGGATGCCGGCCAGCAGGTCGACGGCAGGGCTGATGAGCTTGCGCACGCGCTTGCTGGCAATCTCGACCAGGTAAACGGCTGTACCCACGCCCAGCGGCACGCCCATGGCGAGCGCACCGACGGTCACCAGACCCGAGCCGGCAAGCAGCGACAAGATTCCGTAGTGGCCCTCGGAAGGCGCCCACGTAAAGCTAAAGAAGTCCGCCAGACCGATGTCGGTAAAGACGGGCAGCGCCGAGTACGTGGTAAAGACAAAAATCAGGATGACGGTGACGACCGCCAAGAACGCGCAGGCAAAGAAGATCCACTGCAGCGCCTTCTCCTTGATATAGGTGCTGCGCGATACGAGCGCCAGCTCGCGCTTCTTGGGCGTCTGAACATTCTGCTCAGTCTGGGAGTTTTCCTGTGCTTCCATGCTACTCACTCCCCTTCTCGTCGTTGGTGACGGGGATAAAGCCCGCCTCGCGAATCTGCTTGTCCATCTTTTCGGACGTCACATAGTCAATGTAATCCTGCGCCTGCTGCGAAGGCGCACCCTTCACAAAGAAGTAAAGGTCGCGCGAGATGGGATAGCCGCCACTCGCGACCGTCTTCTCGGACGCCTCAACATGATTGACCGAGACGGCCTTGACCGAGGTCTTGGCGTTGAGGCTATCGACGAAGCCCAGCGAAATGTAGCCGATGGCCCCACGCGAACGAGATACCACGTCGCGCACCTGGCCCGTACCCGAAAGAACAGCCGAGCGGCGATCGAACGGCGTGCCATCCATCACGATGGTACGGAAGGCCTCGCGCGTACCGGACGCCTCGTCTCGGTTGATGACCTGGATCTTCAGGTCCTCTCCGCCGACTTCCTTCCAGTTGGTGATCTTACCGGCGTAAATATCGCGGAGCTGCTCGGTCGAGAGGTTATCGACGGGGTTGTCTTCGTTCACGATGACCGCGATACCGTCGTGGGCAATGACGATGGGAGTCAGGCCCAGATCCTGTTCGTCGGCATTGAGTCCACGGGAGGAGCTGGCGATATCGGCCGTGCCAGCGCTGACGGCTTCGATGCCAGCGGAAGAGCCCAAACCGGAAACGAGCACGTCGATGCCGGTCTCCTCCTTAAAGCCCTCTGCCGCAATTTCGGCGATAGGAAGGCAGGTCGTGGAGCCGGCCACGGTAATGGAAGAGGTAGAAGATCCCGAAGAACAGGCGCACAGCGTAAGCGTAAGCACAGCGGCGCTCAGGACCGATACGATCTTTCTCATAGCATCACGCCGATCGCAGCATGGCGCCCACAGGTGCCGTCCTCGTTACGGTAGGAATAAAAGCGGTCGTTCTGACGCACAGTCGAAAGCTGGGTATCCACGATATTATCCGCGTCCACACCGGCATCTACCAGCGCCTCACAAATGGCAGCGGAAAGATCGAGCATGCGAGAGGCACTCGCATCGATGCAAGAGAACTCGACGGCAAAGCGATCCATGAGTTCCTGGGATACCTCATATTCGTCAGCCAAGATATGGGGGCCGATATAGGCGGAAACGTCGCTCGCATCGCAGCCGGCAGCATCGCAAAGCGCCTGGCACGCCTTGGCAGAAATACGTGCAATCGTGCCCTTCCAACCGGAGTGCACCACGGCAAATCCGCCGGGGGCCACCAGCACCACGGGAACGCAGTCGGCAAAGCAGAGCAGCACGGGCACGTCATGGGCCGTACAGACGATGGCATCGCAGCCCTCGGCAATCTGCTCGCGAACAGCCTCAAGATCGTCGGCGCCGTTCGAAGTCACCGTAACGATATGGTCACCATGGACCTGATTGGGCACGAGCAGATTATGCTCGCACTCAGTGGCGCCCATAGCTTCGAGCGCTCGACGACGATTTTCTTGAACAGCAAAGGGGTCATCGCCTACATGCGAGCCCAGGTTGAGCGAGGAGTACGCATCTTCAGAAACGCCACCGGTGCGCTCGGTAAAGGCAAAGCGGACATCGGATGTCGCGCCCTCCACCAACGTAACTCCATCATGGTCGACACGCGAAACGTTGTCCGCACGTGCTGCCATACTAAAGCCTCCTAATAACACAAGTACCGCGGCGTCGCCGCGCAGTCCGCGTTTATACGGCTGTCATACTTCCTTAAAAGGATACCCGCAGCGGTAGGGACCAAACGTAAAGGGAACGTAAGGAGATTGGAGGCTTTCGTTTACAAACGAGAAACAAAACGGGGTGCATCCAAATGGACACACCCCGTGCAGGTCGTTGAGAAAAACGAACTAGAAGCTACCGCGCTTCAGGAAGTCGGGAAGCTCGAACTGGTCGTTGCCAAAGTTGGGCAGCTCGGTACCACCGACGTTGCGGGTCGGAGCGGCCTGAGCCGGGCTGGCAGCCGGAGCGGTGCGCTGCGGCTCAGCGGAGGCAGCGGCTTTGCTCTGAGACTGCTGAGCAGCAAAGAGCTCGTCCTGACGGTTGACGTTGGAGTCGGAGAAGCCCGTAGCGATGACGGTGATACGCACCTGATCGCCCAGGGACTCGTCGACAACGGTACCGAAGATGATGTTGGCCTCGGGGTCGACGGCGTTGGCGACAACGTCGGCGGCGTCGCTGATCTCCTGGATGCCCAGGTCCTTGGAACCGGCGATGGAGAGCAGCACGCGCGTGGCACCATCGATGGAGCTCTCGAGCAGCGGGCTGGAGATGGCCTGCTGGGCAGCATCGACGGCACGGGTATCCCCAGAAGAGGTACCGATACCCATCATGGCGGTACCGGCCTGCTTCATGATGGTCTTAACATCGGCGAAGTCCAGGTTGATGATACCGGGGACGGTGATGAGGTCGGTGATGCCCTGGGTGCCCTGGGAAAGGACGCCATCGGCAATCGCGAAGGCCTCGAGCATGGTGGTCTTCTTCTCGGCGATGTCGAGCAGCTTATCGTTAGGGATGACGATCATGGTGTCGACGCAATCGGAGAGGGTCTTAATGCCCTCCTCGGCGCTCTTCTTGCGCTTGCGGCCCTCGAAGGTGAAGGGCTTGGTCACGACGGCGACGGTCAGCGCACCGACCTCGTTCATCGCGATATCGGCAACGATGGGAGCAGCGCCGGTACCGGTGCCACCGCCCTCGCCGCAGGTGATGAACACCATGTCGGCGCCAGCGAGCGCCTCGGCAATGTCGTCGCGGGACTCATCGGCAGCCTTGCGGCCACCCTCGGGGTTGGCGCCGGCGCCCAGGCCGCGGGTAAGGTCGGTGCCGATGTGCACCTTGATATCGGCATCAGAGATCGCGAGTGCCTGAGCATCGGTGTTGATGGCAACAAACTCGACGCCGCGGATGCCCTCTTCGATCATTCGATTGACCGCGTTGGTACCGCCGCCGCCGACGCCGACCACCTTAATGACGGCAAGGTAGTTGTTGATCTCTGTCTCGTGCATGTCGGTCCTCCGAACAAAGGTTATAGCCATAGCATGGGTCGACCCCTGCGCACATTAACCTTCAGGTTGAAAGTAAATGCAAAGGTAAACCGTATTATGTTTGCACATTATGAACGTATCAGTCAAATAATTGACCGTGAAAACCAAACAAACCAGATAAACGGCGTGGTATGGCCCCTCAACAAAGCATCAACCAGCGCTACGAGGTCGGAGCGTTCCTAAATGTATAGTTACCCGGAGAGCGCACATTAATATACGTTACGCCCTCTACCTGCGAAAGCAGCTTGGTGACTACGCGCTCCTTCTTGACGATATCGTCCGAATCGCCCAGCGACACCTCAATGCCGTTATTGAGGTTTGCCGAGATGGCTTCGACCGAAGGCGTGGAAATATCCTTGACTTGTCCCAAGAACTCGCTCGAAAAACCACGCACATAATCCAAGCCAGCCTTAACGGCCTTGGAGCTCACCGCCTGGCCGGAAACCGGAGCGACATCCGCCGAGACATCAGTCAACAACACCGCGCCATAATGCTTAGCGAGCGCCAGTGCAGCATCGATTCCGGTCAAGGTATTTGAGCCCTGCCCCGTCGTGATGACGTTGCCCTGATCGTCCACTTCGACCGACGTCGACAGCGGGGCAATCCAGGTGTCATCATCCCCGATGGCCCAGGCAAGGTCATCGGAGCTGATATAGGCAATTGCAATGACCTTGCGCTCCATCGGCGTAATGATGAGCGTATGTGGGAACTGACGCTGGACATCCACGCCCGAGACCCACGGGTTCTGCTTGAGGTCCTCGGTAATCTGGTCGGGATCGACGTTAAAAAGCGACGTCCCCTCGGGCAAATCGATCAGCTGGATAGCATCGTGCTTCGTCACATGTTCGCTGCCTTGAATCTGAATATCAGTGGCGGTAAACAATCCAGAGTTGATAACCACGATGGCAACGACGACGAGCACGGCCAAGACAGCCAGAACGCCGCCCACGATTTTGCCTTTGCCTGCAACGAGAGAAGCGGCCTCTGACGTTTTATTTGCCATCGCCCCAAGTGAAGACAACGGGTTGACGCCTTTTTTACCCGAAGGCTTCTTGGCGGTAGCCGGCACCGATGTCAGCGAGCGCGGTTTCGATGCGCCCAGCGTGCGACTCGGACGCGGCGCTTTAGTTCCCGTCGAGGGCTTAGGAGTTGCCATGGGACGGGCAGGCTTGGCGCCCATAACAGGCTTTGACGTCACCGAGGGACGCGAGGACTTTTTTGCGGCCGGACGATTACCGAGCTGCGAGCCGACAACCGGACGACTGGTCTGTCGAGCATGCCCGACAGACTTAGAGTGCGCGACGGTATTGCGTTGAGGTTTGGCAGGCGCGCCGGAACGCCCTCCGGCGCGGCGGAAGGTGGGTTTCGATGCTCTAGAAGCCGAGGAATTTAACTTCCGGTCTGAGCTCGATGCCATACGCCTCCCTCACCTTTCCGTGCACATGTCTGATAACCGCGGCAACGTCATCGGCCGAGGCAGTTCCGTTATTAACGATAAAATTAGCGTGAACGGGCGAAACTTCCGCGCCGCCAATCGAAAAACCCTTTAATCCACAATCCTCGATAAGCTTGCCCACACTCGCATCGGGCGGATTACGAAAGACCGACCCGCAGGATGCGCGACCCATGGGCTGTGTACGCTTGCGCCTCGTCAGGTACCGCTCCATGCGCTCGCGAATGTCGGCCTTGGGCGCCGGTTTAAGCTTGAGCACGCACTCGAGGATGATCTCATTGCGGGGAAGGCTACATTCGCGGTAGCCCCAAGTGATCTCGGACCCCGCATAATGCTTGATACCGGATGCCGGGTCAAACGTTACGACATCCTCAACCAGCGAGCCAATCCACTCGGTCCGTGTGCCGGCATTCATAGATATCGCACCGCCGACCGAACCAGGGATGCCAACGGCAAACTCAAGGCCCGAGAGGCTACGCGACAGGGCATCGTTGACCAGGCGCGCAAACATCACGCCCGCACCGACCGTCAGCGTACAACCGTCATCGGCAACAACCGTGCGCTGAAACTCACGTCCGAGCGAAATGACGGCACCGCGATAACCGCCATCGGCAACCAGCAGATTGGAGCCCTTGCCGATGATGACCCACGGCACCTGTTCGCGATCGAGCACCGCCACGGCGCGGCGGAGGGCATGATAGCTATGGCACGTCACAAAGAGGTCGGCCTTGCCGCCGATACGATAGCTCGTATGACGCGCAAGGCGCTCGTCCTCGATCACATCCGTGTCAATCATGCCCGAGAGCGCCATGACGGCGTTAAACAGACCCATTAGACTTAAGCGTCTTTCTTGGCAGTCAGATACTCGATAAACTCGGGACCGACGGTCGTAACGTCACCGGCACCCATGGTGAGCAGCAGGTCGCCCTCGCCCACCATCTGCTCGAGCTCCTGATTGAGCTCAAGACGGCTGGAGCAATACACGACCTCCTTGCCAGGATGCTTGGCGCGCACGGTATCGGCGAGCATCTTAGAGGTGACACCCGGAATGGGCATCTCGCCAGCCGAGAACACATCAATCAGCAGCAGTTTATCGGCATTGGCAAATGCATCGGCAAAGTCGTCGCACAGGGCCTGCAGGCGCGAATAGCGGTGCGGCTGGAACACAACGTCGACGTGCTTGTAGCCCAGCGACGAAGCAGCAGCAAGCGTCGCCTTGATCTCGGTGGGGTGATGGCCGTAATCATCGACCACGGTGATGCCATCGATATCGCCCACGTGGGTAAAGCGACGGCGGACGCCCTCAAAGCTCGAGAGCGCCTTGGCGGCGGCGTCAATGTCAAGGCCCAGGACATGTGCGACGGTGAGCACCGCCGTGGCGTTGAGCATGTTGTGGCGACCGGGATTGCTCTTGATCTCCACAGCATGCTCAGTGCCGTCCTCAAAGCGAACGATAAAGTCACTCTGGATGCCCTTGACATCCGGGTGCATGCAGACGATGTCGTTGCTCTCGGCAAAGCCGTAGGAAAGCACGTGACGGCCCGTCGACTTGGCGAGCTCGACCAGATGCGGGTCCTCACCGCAGACGATGACGGTGCCGTCCTCGCCCACCAGGCTCATGAATTTGGCGAAAGTTGCCTCGATCTCCTCGATACCCGAGTAGTGATCGAGGTGATCGGCCTCGACGTTGGTCACAATGACCACATTGGGGTTCAGGAACAGGAAGGAGCTGTCGGACTCGTCGGCCTCGGCGACAAAGTAGTCGCCCGAGCCGTTCTTGCCGTTCGTGTCATAGCCCTCGACGATGCCACCGATCAAGAAGCTCGGATCCAGACCCATGCGGTCGAGCATGGTGGCGCACATCGAAGACGTGGTGGTCTTGCCATGCGTGCCGGCAACAGCGACGGTGGTGTAGCCGTGGCCCAAGGCAGAGAGCATCTTGGCACGGGGCCACACGGGAATGCCCAGCTCGCGAGCGCGCACGAGCTCAGGGTTGGACTCCGGAATAGCGGTGGAGACAACAACCACGTCGGGCTTGACCTCGTCGATCGTGGCGGCCTCATGGCCCACATGCACCTTCACACCAGCGCGGGTAAGCTGGCGGATATAGCGTGACGTCTTAAGGTCGGAGCCGGTAACGGCATAACCGCGCTCGTGCAGAACGAGGGCGATGCCGCTCATGCCGGCGCCGCCGATACCGATAAAGTGGGCGCTCTTAAACTCGGGCGCGGAGGTTGCAGTCTGGGAATCAGCCATGTGCTCGTGTACTCCTTGCGTAAACACTGCCTGTAACCCGTTAACTGTACCGCACCTACCGCATCAGCGCGAGGGCGACCGACGATATCCCGTCTAACTAACGCAAACCCTCTACCGCATCCGCCAGAAGAGCGGCGGCCCTGTCCTGAGCCAGACCACGCGCCGCCTGACGCATGGCGTCGCGCGCCGCCGCGTCATCGACCAGGTGCAGCAGTTCATCGGCAAAGGCAGAACCGTCGATATCGGCATCGGCGCAGAGCACGCCGGCCCCAGCGTCGACCAGATAACGGGCATTGGTGGTTTGGTGGTCGGCCGTCGCATGCGGGTACGGCACGAGCACCGAAGGCACGGCGAGTGCAGCGATCTCGGCCACGCTCGATGCGCCCGAACGCGAGAGCACCAAATCGGCAGCAGCCAGCATATCGCCCATGTTGTCGATGTAAGGCTGGACGCGGTAACGCTTCGCCTCCTCGGGCGTCAGCGCCAAAGCGTGCTCGGTCTCCTCAAAGCCGTCGGCACCCGTCGAATGCAACACATAGAGGTTCTTGCGCGAAAGCAGCTCGTTTTTGAGCGAAGCCACACGCTCGTTGAGGTGCTGGGCGCCAAGTGAACCGCCAAAGACGAGCAGCAGCGTAGCGTCCTCGGGAACGCCAAGTGCCTTGCGGCCGCGAGCGCGATCGCCCTCGATCACCGAGCGACGTACGGGGTTGCCGGTCATGAGCACGTGGTCAGGGTCACCTTCGCGCTCAAAGACCGAACGCGCTGCCGGCACCGAGATGCACACGCGGGCGGCGTGGGAGTTCATCATCTTGTTGGCCAGGCCCGGAACAGAGTTCTGCTCATGCAGCAGATACGGAACGCCCGCGCCCTTGCACCACCCCAGTAGCGGAACCTCGACATAGGCACCAAAACCAATGGCGGCATCGGGCTTGCCGACCTTTGAGAAATGACTGGCGAGCGCACGCTTGGCTTTGTTGACACGCCACAGCGAGGTCAGCGCCGTCCAAGGACGGGAGCGGTCGAAGCCCGTGACCGTAATGGGCACAAAATCAAACCCAGCCTCGGGGACCAGACGACCCTCGAGCTTGCGCGACTGGCCCACGAACACAACGTGGTGGCCACGGTCACGCAGCTCTTCGGCCAAGGCGAGCGCGGGGTTGATGTGCCCGGCCGTGCCGCCGGCTGCAATAGCAACGGTCATCTTATCGGTCATGGTAGTCCCTTCGTACACGCGGTCCCTGGTCATCGGTGCGCAAACGCGCCGACGGGTCCGAATTCAAATCGATTCGATTATATCCACCGCCCGCATTACGAGGAGTGGGGCGCTGCGGACGACCTTGCGGCGCCATTCGCTGACGCGGGCGGGCTGCCGGCTCGGTCGCAGAGCCATCCAGGACGGTAAAACCGTTACGCGAAGATCGCTCGCCGCGCACGTGGGGCACGCCGGCGGTACTCTCATCCATAACGGCAAAGCTCTCGCGGCGGCGGTCATACTCATCGCGGCGGGCGCTCTCGTACGAAACGCGCAGGATCAACCCGGCAAGCATGAGCGACACAATAATCGACGAACCACCGTAGCTAATAAACGGCAACGGTTTGCCCGTCATGGGAAACACGTTGAGGATGCCCAGCGCGTTAATCAAAAACTGCACTGCGAGAATGACCGCGGAGCCAGACGCCATAAGCGCGCCCCGGCGATCGGTCGCCTGCTCGGCAATGCGAAACGCCGAGTAGATCAGCATCGCAAACACCAAGAAGAACAGCACGGTTCCGACAAAACCGACTTCCTCGCCAATGATGGCCAGGATGTAGTCATTGTGCGCCTCGGGCAGATACGAGTACTTCATGGTTGAGTTGCCGATGCCACGGCCGAACAGACCGCCCGAGGCAAAGGCCATAATGGCAAGCGTGGCCTGATAGCCGTCACCATACTCGTCGGCCCAAGGGTTCAAGGCAACCTGAATACGCACCATACGGTACGGCTCTGCGACAAGCGCAATCACGATCACGAGAATGCCGAAGATTAGCACGCCGATGATAAATCTGGGGTCGAGACCCGCAAACAACGCCATGCACATGAGGGTCAACAGGATGATCAGGACAGTACCGAAATCGGGCTGGATAAAGATCAGAAAGAGCGAAATGCCCAGGTAGATGCCCATCTTGCGAAGGAATTCGTTGATGTTGCCACCGGGCGAAAAGAAGCGATCAAGCATGATGGCCGAATACGCAATGGCAAATGGCTTTAAAAACTCGGAAGGCTGGAACTGAATACCGGCGATGTTAAGCCAGCGCGTGGCGCCACGGCTGCCGCTGCCCACCAAGAACACCAGAAACAGTAGCCCTATCATGCCTATGAGGAAGATCCTGAGCACATCCTCCCCAAACCAGCTGTCCGGCAAAACGCGCACGATGGCAATCAGCGCCAGAACACCGACCACGGCAAACGCGGCCTGTCGACCCAGAAAAAACGTCGCCGAGCCATTCTCGTGCAGCGCCTCGACCGAAGACGCCGAGTACACCATCAGCAGGCCAAAGCATACCAAGGTAAACAAGCAGGCCATGAATATCAAACGGGGGCGCATGATACGGGCGGGAACGCCGGCAATATAGCGTTCGCTAAACGACTGCCCGCCGCGACCGGAACGCGGTGTGCTGCGCCGCGAGGAAGCACGGTCCGAGTCGGGCCTCCTCATACCTTGTCGGGGGCTCTCCTCTCTCACCGGCAACCCCTATTCCATTTGCGATTTCGCCGCAGCGGCAAGCTGGGCCACATAGTCCTTAAACACGCGGCCGCGCTCCTCATAGCCCGAGAACTCATCGAACGAAGAGCAGGCAGGAGAAAGTAAGATCACGTCGCCACGGCTCGACAGCGAACGGGCGACGTCCACGGCATCGCGCAGGTCATCCGCCTGGGCGATATCCACATCGCCGTCGACATCGGCCTCGTCCATAGCGGCGGTGAAACGCTCGCGCGCATCGCCAAAGCAGACGACCGAGCGTACGTTATCCATAACAACGCGCGCGAAGTCCGTGAGCGGCGTGCCCTTATCGTGGCCGCCGAGCAGCAAGATCACGTCGTCATCGGGAAATGCCGTCAGTGCCTTCTCGACCGCATCGGTGTTGGTCGCCTTGGAATCGTTGACGTAGCGCACGCCGTCAATCTCGCCACACGGCTCCACGCGGTGCTCGAGCGGCTGGAACGAGGCAAGACCGCGGCAGACACCATCGACATCGGCACCGACCGCCAAGGCAGCCGTGGCGGCGCACAGGGCATTGATAACATTGTGATGGCCCGAGATCTTGAGCTCGGATGTAGCGATGAGCGGGGTCTCGACGCCCTTCAGGCGCACGACCATCTTGCCGTCGCGCACAAAGGCGGCATCCTCGCCCTCAGGCTCGTCAAAGGCAACCTTGCAGATGCGACGACCCGGCGTGTAGATGTACTCATCGAACTCGTGAATGCCGGCGTCTTCGACGTCGACAACCGCCAGATCGTCATCGACCATATTGTCAAACAGTTTGATCTTGGCAAGCGCATAGTTCTTATGGCTCTTATGCCAGCCCAAGTGGTCGGGAGTGATGTTGAGCAGCACCGCCACGCGGGGGTGGAGCTCGGTTGTCGTAGCAATCTGATAGCTCGAGAGCTCAGCCACAAACCACTCGTTGTGGGCTCGGCCGTCAATCTCGTTGACCGGCGGCTCGCCGATGTTGCCGACAGCAACGCTGGCCTCGCCGGCAGCCTTAAGCAGATAATCAGTCAGCGACGTGGTGGTCGTCTTGCCGTTGGTGCCCGTGATGGCAATCCAGTTATCGGGCGACAGGCGATAGGCAAACTCGGGCTCACCCATAATCTGGGCGGCATGCTCGCGCCCGGCCTTAAAGAAGCCCGAGAACTCCGAGATGCCCGGGCACGTCACGCATACGTCATAGGCGCCCTCGACCTGTTCGGTCCCATAGACAAACGACGCACCAGCAGCCTCGAGCGCACGCGTGGCGTCATTGGGCTCAGAGGTGCCACCGCCATACACGGTAACGGCACTTACGCGCTCGGGATGTGCCAGCGCCCAGCGGGCGACATCGAGACCGGATTTGCCCTGACCCAAAACGAGCAGGCTAAAGACATCAGCAAGAGACATGAAAGACCACTATCCCAACTGGAAGAACAGAGCAAGGCCAACGGCACCAAAGGCAGCAGCGATAATCCAAAAACGGATGACGACCTTGGTCTCGGCCCAGCCCTTCTTTTCGAAATGATGATGGATGGGCGCCATAAGGAAGACGCGCTTGTGCGTAAAGTGGAAGTAGACAACCTGAATCATGACCGACAGGGTCTCAACGATAAACAGGCCACCGATGATGAGGGAGACGACCTCGGTGTTGGTCATGATGGACGTGCAGGCAAACGCGGCACCCAGGGCAAGCGAGCCGGTATCGCCCATAAAGATGCTCGCCGGATAGCAGTTGAACCACAGAAAGCCCAAGCAGGCACCGGCACACGCGGTGCAGAAGATGGACAGGTTCACGTCTCCGTGCAAAAACGCCATGGCAGCCATGGCGAGCATGGCGATCATGGAGGTGCCGCCAGCAAGACCGTCAAGGCCATCGGTCAGGTTCACGGCATTAGAAAGACCGGCGATCATCAGCCAGCAAAAGACAATGTAGAGCCACGGGAACGAAAGGCCGCAGATGGTGGTCGAAAGAACACCGAGGTCAATCGTCAGGCCGCCGGGAAAACGAATCTCGGGGGCGACGCCGCACCAGTTGACGGCAAGTACCGTAAAGGTGACACAGATAATGGTTAGGCCGATCATCTTGGCATGAGGCGTCAGACCGAGCGAGCGCCCGTGCGTAACGGAGGTCAGGTCGTCGATCAGGCCCAGCACGCCGGTCGCCAGCGTGGCGAGCAGCACGAGCACGAGCTCGGTGGTGAGCTTGCCCATCAGCAGGCAGGTCAGCGAGATCGCGACGAGGATGACAACGCCACCCATGGTGGGCGTTCCCTGCTTAACCAAATGACGCTTGGGGCCGTCGGCACGAACCTGCTGGCCGATACCCTCGACCTTGAGCAGCTTGATCCACCACGGCATGAGCAGCAGCGCAATGGCAGCGGCGATGCCAAGCCCCAAAAAAGCCTGATACGTTGGATACGAGGGATTGCCGAACATGGGCTAGCACACACCTTCCACAAAGCGGTCGAGCTCAACAAAACGGGAACCCTTGACCAGTACAACATCATGTTTTTCAAGCGCGCCGCCCATGCGGTCGAGCACCTGCTGATAATCGGAGAACACCTGGATGCGGTCCTCGTCCATGCCCATCATGCGCGCGGCATCGGCCATAAGCTGGGCCAGCTCACCACCCACGCACGCCAGCATGTCGAGCTTCTTGGCGGCGGCATAGGCGCCCACGAGCTCATGCATGCGAGGAGCCTCATCGCCCATCTCGCCCATCTCGCCCAGGATCGCCATGCGAGACCCCGTGCACGAAAGCGAGCACAGCAGATCGAGGCCAGCAGCCATGGATTCGGCACTGGCGTTATAGGAGTCGTCGATGACGCGGGCACCGCTCTTGGCGCGCTTGATCTCTTGGCGGTGACCGGTGATCGTGAGGCCCCTAAAGGCAGCATCGATCTGCTCGGGCGTCACGCCCAGGCGATAGGCAACCGCGGCGGCCTTAACGGCATTTGGGACGGACTGCACGCCGGGGATGGCAAGCATGGTATCGATTGTCTCGCCCTGACCAAAATCGAGCGTAAAGACCGGACGGCCCTCGTCATCAACTCGAACGTCGCGGGCACGGACCTCATCATCGTCCGAGACGCCGGCCAGCATCACGTCGATACCAGCAGGCTGGGCGAACGTATCGCGAATGAACGGCGTAAAGTCGTCCTCGCCGCCCAAAACCAGCAGCGGCAAGAAGTCGCCAGCGGCGCACATACCCTGGACAATCTCGGCCTTAGCGCGGGCGATGTTCTCGCGGCTACCCAAAATGCCGATATGAGAGGTACCAATCTTGCTCACGATGGCAAGGTTGGGATTGGCGGACTGGGACAGGCGCTCAATCTCGTGGAAATGGTTCATGCCCATCTCGAGCACCAGGACCTCGGTATCGGCCGGAGCGGAAAGCACCGTGAGTGGCATGCCGATCAGGTTATTGAAATTGCCCTTGGTGGCCCAGACACGATAGCGCTTGGCGAGCACAGCGGCGAGCACGTCCTTGGTCGTCGTCTTGCCGATGGAACCGGTAATACCAACGACCAGGCAGCCAAGCTCCAGACGGTACGTGTGCGCCAAACGCAGCAGAAACTCCTCGGGATCATCGGTCAGCAAGATGGCACAGCCCTTGTCCTGCGCCAGCGAGACCAGCTCGGCCTCGGGCTCACGCGTCATCACGACGGCGCCGGCACCCGACTGGACGGCACGGGAAGCAAAATCATTGCCGTCGACGTTTTCACCGGGAAAGGCGACGAAAATCGTCCCTTCCTCGACCTGGCGCGAGTCGATAACGCACCCGCGGCATACCTGATCGGCTTCTCCCGTCACGGTTCGGGCCCCTGTTGCGGCCGCGAGGTTGTTGACGGCGATCTCTATCATTGCAGCTCCCCTGTAAACCTAATAATGCTATCGGCGTATTGTATCCCAGCGCCGCGCATGCGTGGTGCAGGGCATGTGAACACCCCTCATATGGGACAACAAACCACGCCCCAAAAGATTGTAACCCCCTACTTCGTGTGCGGGATACCCAGCACGTCGAGCGCGTTGGCCATAATGGACTGGAACGGCACCGCAGCGGCATCTGAGCCGCTCGGCGTTCCGTCGAGCGTGATATAGCACAGCACCTTGGGCGATTGTGCCGGTGCAAAGCCCATAAAGGACGACATGTAGTTCTCCTTGAGGTAGCCGCCGTTCTCGTCGGCACGTTCGGCCGTACCGGTCTTACCCGCCACGTCATAGCCGTCAACCGCGCCGCCAACGCCCGTTCCCTCGGACACGACCGTCTGCATGCACGATGTCACCTGGGATGCGGCGTCCTCCGAAATCGCGCGCTCGCCTTCGCCCCAGTCCTTCTCGTCGCCTTTGCTGGACTTATAGAAGTGCGGGGTCATCATCACGCCGCCGTTGGCGATGCCGCCCACGGCACGTGCGATCTCAATCGGCGAGACGGACAGCGCCTGTCCAAAGCTCATCGAACCCAGCGTGGCGCCGTCATACTGGTCACGCTCCTTGACGATGCCCAGGCTCTCGCCCGGAAAATCGACACCGGAGCTGTGACCTATGCCCCACTTGTCCACATAGGCGGCAAAGTCATCCGCACCGATCTTGCGCCCCACCAGGACAAAGCCCACGTTGGACGAACGGCGCATCATCTCGCGCACATCCATGGTCATGGCATAGTCGCGCTTGTCGGCATCGGTGACGGTATCGTCACCCACCTTGATGCTCGCCGGCACCTCAAACGACGTACTCGATCGCACGACGCCCAAGTCGAAGCCGGCGCCCGCCACGAGCGTCTTAAAGACCGAGCCGGGCTCGTAGGCGTCGGTGACCAGGCGCAAGTTCATATCCTCGGTCTTGGCGTTTTCCAGATCGGTCTGGTCGTAGGTCGGGTACGAGCAGGCGGCGAGAATTTCACCAGTCGTGGGGTCGGTGACCAAAGCCGAGCCGTTCTTGGCCTTTGTCTTCTCGACAGCCTCCGCCAAAGCATCCTCAGCCGCTCGCTGCATATTGACGTCGAGCGTCGTCACGATGTCAACGCCGTCGACCGCAGCCACCTTTTTATAGGCACCGCCCGCGATATAGCTGCCGTCCCTCGCGCGCTCGCGCACGAGGGTACCATTCGTGCCGGTCAGAAGCTTGTTGTATTGCTTTTCGAGACCCGTCAAGCCGTCGTTGTCTACATTCACTACACCCAGCACCTGCGATGCCAGATTGCCGTATGGATATACGCGCTTCATGGCCTGCTCAAAAAGCACGCCGGGCAGGTTCTTCTTCTCCAGCGCCGCAGCATCGTCTTCGTCCACCTGGCGCTTGATATACACCCAGGTGCCATCGGACTCAACGAGCTTGCGGCAGGTCTTTTTATCGATTCCAGTTGCCTTGACCAGCGCCGACACCGTCTTGTCAACATCCTCGACAAGCTGCGGGTTCACGGCGATGTTGCGACATTCGACCGACGACGCCAGCACGTTACCGTTGCGGTCGTAGATGGTGCCGCGTTTGGCATAGAGGGTCTGTGCAAGCAGGCGGCGCGCATCGGCACGCTCGCGCAGTTTATCGGCTTCGACAATTTGATAGTCGGCAAGGCGAAAGACGCCCAAGCTCAAACCAAGCCCGATGAAGCCCATGATGGCTTTGCGGCGAGGCAGAGGCGTGCCTGTGAGCCATTCGGTCGACGAACTCTTGCGCGACCTGGTGTTATGCATTTGAGGGCCGTCCGAGCCGCGAAGTCGCGACGCCGGGTCGTTGCCACGGGACTGCCCGGCGTTGTAAGATTGCCGACCCGTTCCTTGATAACCAGAACGTCCCCGCGACGAGGGACGTCCAGAACCGCGGCCCCCATCGGAACCGCGGCGATAGTCATTTGTCATACTCAGCTACCGTCTTGCTACTGAGCGGTCGCGGTCGCGTTGGCGCCCGCGGCTGCATCCTGCGAAAAGTCAAGTGTAACGCTCTCGCTGGGCTCCACCATGCCATAAGCGCCCGCAAGGTCGCGAATGCGCGTGTCGGCGCCATAGACCGAATGCATGACCTCCAGGTCGGAGCTCTCATCGGTCGCCTTTTCGAGCGTGCTGGTAAGCTCGGCGTTGCTGTTGAGCACCTGGGCCGTAACGCCGGCGAGCGCCACGCGGGCGACGCCGATCGTCATGAAGATAGCCGCAATGATGCAAAACGTTTTAAGAACGCTCATGAAAACCGGGCTTACCACCTGGTTTGCCTGACGGCCCGCGCCCGTGTAGACATCAAAGCGCGGCGCGCGCTGCTCACGGGGAGCAACGGGCGCCTGCGGCGTCTCACGATAGGCGGGCATGGCGTTCATATCATAGGCGAGTGCTGCGCTTGAAGTGTTGTAGCCCATGATATGCCGCCTCCCATCCCGAGTACGTTGGTAGTGTGTTTAAGCTTCGTTTATGGTGCGAGCGGGAGGTCCAATATCGCGCGGTCGCGTCTACAGACGCTGCGCCACGCGGATTTTGGCTGATCTCGCCCGAGGGTTGCGCTCAACCTCATCAGGCTGGGCAACCAAGGGTTTGCGGGTGATGACCTTGAGTATCGGCACGTTGCCGCACACGCACACCGGAATCTCCGGCGGACACGTGCACCCCTGGCTCATCTCCTTAAAGTGGTTCTTTACGATACGGTCCTCGAGCGAGTGATACGAGATGACGCAGATACGTCCGCCCGGGTTGAGCCACCTGGTGGCGGCATCAAGCCCTCGTTCGAGCACATCGAGCTCGTGATTGACCTCGATGCGAATGGCCTGGAAACTTTTCTTGGCCGGGTGTCCACCATGCCGACGAGCGGCAGCCGGGATACCCGCCTTGATGATCTCGACAAATTGGCCGGTGGTTTCGATCGGTTCTTGCTCGCGGCGGCGCACGATCTCGCGCGCGATCTGCGAGGCGAACTTCTCTTCGCCGTAGACGCGTAGAATCCGGGCGAGGTCGTGTTCGTTATAGGTGTTGATGACCTCAGCTGCGTTTAAGGTGTTATTACCCGGATCCATCCGCATGTCCAATGGGGCGTCCTCGTTATACGAAAAGCCCCTGCCAGGGATATCGAGTTGCGGCGACGAAACGCCCAAATCGAACAGGAAGCCATCGACCCCGGGCACCTCGGCCGAGCAAAGCAGCTCGTCCAAGTCGCCGAAGTTGCCCTTCAGCAGCTGGTGCGGAACGCCGGGAACCTCGCGGTCCAGACGGGCGCCAGCGGCCTCGAGGGCCATGTCGTCCTGATCGACGCCGAGCAAAAGGCCCGTCTCCCCCACCTGCGCGGCCATCTTTACCGAATGGCCGGCACCGCCAAGGGTGCAATCGCAGACAACGGAGCCGCTCTTTAGCCGCAGCGACTCAAGCACTTCGCCGAGCATGACAGGTTCATGCCGATATTCTTGTGTCAAGATCCCACGCTCCATCCGTTACCCGTGCCTTGCCCTTACGAGAAGAAGAGGTCCAGCAGGGCCTCATCGTCATCGTCCTCATCGGCCGCGGCGCGATCCCAAACCTCAAGGTGGTCGTAGTTGCCCACAACCGTGACCTCGCGGTCGAGGTTCGCCTGCTTGCGGAGAGACTCGGAAAGACCGATACGACCGGCGCTGTCCACGTCCATCGACGTGGTGCGCTTGTTGATCGCCCTCATGAGCTTCTGGTCATTAATGTCACGCGGGTTAAAACCCTCGTGGCCCTCACGACCCGCGAAGAGTCCTTCGACCCACTTATCGAAGGCCTCGGCAGAGAACACGTACAGAGCATCGACATCCAGGGCTTTGAACACGCGAACGTGCTCTCCAAGCTCCTCGCGAAGGGGTGCAGGCAGGGATAGACGACCTTTTGCATCGAGATTGCGCTCGTATGCACCCGTCATTCCCATGTGCGCCCTCCCCTCGGTTACTCAGATGGCACGTACGCGGGGAACCACCCCGCCTGTCGACGTCATCAATAATATGGGGAACCGCCCCATTTTTCAACACCTGTCCCCACCCC
>CABRLT010000001.1 GCA_902471785.1 uncultured Collinsella sp. | reverse complement strand
GCCGTAAACAAACGGCCTCGCGCGGCTTCTTTAAAACAAGTTCTGAACAACCGTAAAGCGCAATACGCTACTTGCGCAGTGACTTGGGCAACGGAATGCCGGCGGCGATGACGGCGGCGATGATCATGCAGACGATGCCCTTGAGCGGGAAGCACATGAGCAACAGGCCCACGACCATAATGGGTTGGCGCATGACGGCACCCATCGTCGATGCCGTGCAGACGGCGACGCAAAAGACCGGATCGGCGCCGGTGAGGATGGCAAGGCCGTAGCCCAGGCTCACACCCGAGAAGATAACCGGGAAGAAGTGGCCGCCACGCCAACCAAGGTTGATGAGGGCGGGCGTCAGCATGGCCTTAACAAGACCGGTCGCGATAAGCACGCCAGCGGGAATGGTCAGGTAGGTTTCCATGAGCACGTCGGCCTGGGTCTCGCCGGCAAACATGGTGTAGGGCAGAACCGTGCCACAGATGGCGAGCGCCAGACCGGCTAGCATGGCCTTGACGACAGGACGCTCCCCTATTGCATGAGACAGTGCCTCGCTCGCGTGCTCAGAGACAAAGTACAGCCAACCGCATACGGTGCCGACCAACGCCAGCGGAATGAGCCAGACAAGTTCCAGGTTGCCCACCACGGCGGCCTCGAACCTCGGCATGCCCATGCCGCCGCCCACAAGCTGGCCGAGCAGCAGGTAGGTGCCCAGACCGCCGGCAATCGCAATGCCGTAGACCACCGTCTTTTGCGCCTTGGGCAGCTTGATGGTGATCTCGCCGGACGCGGATTCATCGTCGGCGTCTTCGCCCTGGCCGTCAGTACTTCCGGCAAGCGGTGCCACAAAGCCAAAGACGGGCGCGGTAAAGAGCGCCGTCAGGGCAGCCTGGGTGCCCAGCAGCGTGAGCTCCCTAAACTCAGCTCCAAAGCGACGCATGCGATCGCCGACCCAGCTGCACAGACCCGCGATAACGCCGGTCAGGCCGGCCTCCGGTCCAATGCTGCCACCAAACAGCAGCGGCAGCAATGCCGCGAGCGAAAGCTTGCCCAGGTTGTCGTACGGGTAGCGCCCATCGCGCTTTACCTTGGCCATCACCTGGTTGAGGTCATCGGTCTTGGTGCCCGTCGTCTTTTCGTACAGACCGATCAGCAGGCCGCCCAGCAGGCAGACGAAAAACGGGTATGGCAGAAAGCCAAACGGTCCGCTGGCAAGCTCGGGCGAAGCGACGCCCAGCGCGTGTGGAATCTCGGTCCATAGATAGTCGATACCGTGCTCCATCGCAAAGAAGAACAGCCAGACTGCGGCACCTGCGAACGCACCGGTCACGGCAACGCTAACTAAAAACAGCGCGCGGTTTGTGGGTTTGGCAAGGTTATCCATCGGGTCCTCCCGCGGTCAAAGTCGACATAGTTATGTTTTATTGTAGAGCGAGCGTTGCCCGAACGAGCCAACCGTCTGCGCCGCAAACGGCACCATTGGGAGCCATAGCGGGACAGGCTTAAGACTCATCCGTTGATAATCGAGACAATCTCGCGCAAATCGTCGGCAAAGTAGATGCCGTGCTGGCGCCTCGGGCTCGAAAGCCCTTTATCAATCATGTGCCCGAGCAGCGCCTTGAGGTCGTTGTAGTAACCGTCCAGGTTATACAGGATGCACGGAGCACTCAGGTGCCCCAACGACACCGCGGACATGACCTCGGCAATCTCCTCGAGCGTGCCCGTCCCACCGGGAAAGGCGATGAACGCATCGCCGAGCTCAATCATCTTGGCTTTGCGCTCGGCCATATCACTCGTCACGATGAGGTCGTCGATACCGTCATGTTGAAACTCGGCCTCGATAAAAAAGCTCGGCTCCACACCCGTCACATGTCCGCCTGCCTCGAGCACGCTATCGGCGAGCGCACCCATCAGGCCCGATTTAGACCCGCCGTATACCAGCGCGTGTCCGTTGGAGCCAATCCAGTTGCCCAGCTCCTGCAGCGCGGGCAGAAACGCTGGGTCGTTACCAACGCTGGCACCCAGATACACGGTGATATTCATATTCAGTCCCCCCAATCGTGACGCGCGGCGCCCGTTCTAGCGTTGGCGGCGGCGATATTCGCGCACGCGACGCGACAGGTCGGCGAGCTCGTCGCGGTCGAGCTCTTCCAAATGCTCCAAGTCGTCCATAAAGCGTGCCATGGTGTCCTTTTGGCGCAGCTTGATGAGCGTGTTGCAGTAGCTCACCGCAACACCCGTGAGCATGGCGATGTAGAAGATGCTGATGACGCTCAAGATGACGGTGATGGCGCGGGCAACCGGCGTCTCGGCCGGAATATCGCCAAAACCGATGGTCGACACGGTCTCAAAGCTAAACCAGAGCCCGTCGCCAAAGGTGAGGGTCGTGGGCTCGGACAGCCAGACGGCCGTTGAGCAGAGCAGGAAAAAGACAAGAAACACGCCCGTTATGTGGGCAAAGCCAGCCTGATGCAACACATCGGCAAGTGTCCTCAGCTTTTTCATCGCGACCCCTTCCGCGGACAATCATTCACATTTGCTCGATATTGTCCCACGCCTCCCCCGCAAACGGAACTAGTCATCGGGGACGTTCTTAAACGACTAGTCATTCAAGAACGTCCCCAATGACTAGTCGTTTAAGAACGTCCCCGATGACTATATCTGTGGGCGAACGGGGCACCTGAGCTGGTATCCTTATGCGGTAATGTCTCGATTCGTTAGGATTGCATGTGAGAACTGCCGCTGTCCTTCGTTCAACTATATATCGTGCCCTGGTCATCGTGCTTACCGCACTTACCGTGCTGGGCGGCGCCATGCCCGCCCCCGTCTATGCCGGCGACTCTGATCAGCAGGTCAAAACGGTCCGCGTTGGCTGGCTCGTCAGCAACAGGGGTTTCCAGGAAGGCACGCCGGGCGAACGCCTCTCGGGCTGGGGTTACGAATACCTCCAGACGCTTTCGTACTACACGCCCGGCTGGCAATACGAATACGTCAGTGGCACCTTCACCGAGCTCATGGACAAGCTCGAGGCGGGCGAAATCGACCTGATGCCCAACATCTCCTACTCCGAGGAACGCGCCCAAAAGTTGCTCTTTTCCTCGAATCCCGAGGGCACCGAGCGCTACTACATCTACGCCAGGCCCGATCGCGACGACCTGGCCAAGGGTGACCCCCAAGCGCTCCAAGGCCTTACCATCGGCTACAACCCCGGCGCTATGCAAACCTTCGTCGGCCAGCAGTGGCTCGCCAACGAAGGCATCACCTGTACCTATAAAGAAATCAACACCGGTGGCGCCCTCTTTGAGGCGCTTGCAGACGGCGAGGTCGACGCCGTCATCATGAACGACACCATTTCGTCGCCCGATGCCTCGCTCATGTTCTACGTAGGCTCGAGCGACTACTATTTTGCCGTTCCCAAAAGCCGCCCCGATTTGATGAATGACATCAATGCCGCCATGACGGCAATCGCCCGCGTCAACCCACGCTATAACGACGAAGTCAAATCGAGCTACTCGGCCCAAAACAGCGGCTCATCATCGCTCACCGGCCCCGAATGTTCCTGGCTCAAAGCAAACAACAACACCATCACGCTCGGCTACATTACGGGCAAACTCCCCTACTGCAACGAGGACGAAGACGGCGAAATGGAAGGCTCGCTCGCATCGCTTGCGACGACGCTACACGATAAATTTGGCATTACGGTCAAAACCGTCGCCTTTGATAGCTACAAGATGATGTCAAAGGCCCTGTCAAAGGGAAGCATAGCCGTTGCGCTGCCGGTATACCGAGATTACTGGTTTGCCGAGCAAACAGGCGTTGTGCAGTCGATATCGTTGGGGACCATATCCCTCACCGCCATCTACACCGGCAGCAACCTGAACAAAGACCTTCAGAACATCGCCTGTACCAAATCATCGTTTGTCAACAAAAATGCACTTGAAAGTCTGTTCCCCACAGCGACCGTGACCGAATACCAATCCGACGATGAAGCGTTCGACGCCCTCAGGAAGGGAACGGCGCACTGCATCGTCGCTCCCAGTTCACGCGTAAAAACCATCGGTGACCGTTATGATCTCGAGGACTGCGAGACGGTCGAGCTCCCTGACACCTGTGAGCTCTCGTGCTGGATTTCGCGCGGAAAGCCCGAGCTGCTGGGAATCATCAACAAGGGCATCATCAATGCCGGAGAATCGCTCTCCGCAAGTAATTACTCCTCCACGTCGTACACGGCCCAGGAATCCAACACGCTTCAATTCCTTTATCGCAACCGCACCGCCATTGCAGCTACCCTCATCGGTATGTTGTCGGTCGGCATCGTCCTGCTCATCTGGGCGCTCGTGCGCGCTCGAACCGAGCGCAAAAAAGCCGATGCTGCCAACGCCGCTAAGACGGCATTCCTCACGCGCATGAGTCACGACATCCGCACGCCGCTCAACGGCATCCTAGGTCTTATCGAAATTGAGGAATTGAAAGACGGCGATATGCAAGTCGCCCGCGAAAGCCGCGCCAAGGCGCGTGTTGCCGCCAATCACCTGCTCTCGCTGATCAACGATATCCTCGAGATGGGCAAAATCGAAGACCGCAAGCTAACGCTGGAACATGCTCCTTTTAACCTCAAAGAGCTCTGTGACGATGCGCTGGTGCTGTGCAAGCTCCGCGCGTCCGGTAACGGCATCACAATGCAGGACAATAGCCTGCCGTACGCCACGGGGCCATACATGATCGGCAGTCCCACCCATATCCGACGGATCATAATCAACCTGCTAGACAACAGCATTAAGTACAACAAGCGCGGCGGCTCCGTCACCTTTAGCTCACAGACCAAGCCACTCGATGATGGGCGCGCGCTCTTTTGCTTTAGCGTTTCGGATACCGGCATTGGCATGGCTCCCGAGTTTTTAAAGCATATCTATGAGCCGTTTGCCCAGGAAGGTGACGATGCGCGCAGCAAGTTCCAGGGAACCGGCATGGGCATGCCAATCGTCAAGTCACTTATTGAACTGATGGGCGGCACGATTGAGATTTCGAGTGAGGTTGGCGTGGGGAGTACGTTCAACGTCCAGATTCCGCTCGATATCGACAAGAACCCTCAGGCAAGAGAACGTGCGGACGGCCAGGCAAACAGCTGCTCGCTTGCCGGCATGAACGTCCTCTTGGCAGAAGATAACGAGCTCAATGCCGAGATTGCCCAGGCTCTGCTCGAAAGCGAGGGCATCGTCGTAACTCGCACCGCCGACGGCAACGAAACGGTCAACCTATACGTTGGCCGTCCCGCGGGTAGCTTCGATGCGATTCTAATGGACATCATGATGCCGGGCATGGACGGCTACGAGGCAACCCGCGCGATTCGTCTGAGCGAGAAGGCCGATGCGGCCGATATCCCCATCATCGCGCTCACCGCCAACGCCTTTGCCGAGGATTCCCAGGCGGCACACGATGCCGGCATGAACGCTCACCTGCCCAAGCCGCTCGACTTTAACAAGCTCAAAAACATGCTCGCCCGCATCAAGAAATACGGATCCGTTTCGCTATAGTTTGTGCTCAACCACCATGCACGGCCAGAAAGGAAACCAACGATGTTTAGGCCCTTACGTCGAAAGAAACGCGCCATCACCGACGAGGAAGCGCGCGAGTTGCTCGCCACCTGCAAGCGCGGCGTCTTTGCCGTCAACGGCGACGATGGCTACCCGTACGCCATTCCCGTCAACTACTTCTTCGACGCCGAGCACGACAAGATTTATTTCCATGGCGCCAAGGCTGGCCACAAGGTCGACGCACTCAAGCGCGATGGCAAGATCTGCTTTACCGTTTACGGCAACGAGTGGTACAAGGACGGCGACTGGGCTCCCTACGTTATGAGTACCGTTGTCTTTGGTCGTTGTCGCCTGGTAGATGAAGCGCCCGCGTTTATCGAGGACAAAGTCCGCCAGCTCGCGCTTAAGTACTACCCTTCCGCCGAAGAAGTCGAGGAGGAAATCGCCAAAGACATCAAGGGCGTCCAACTCTACGAGATTACGATTGAGCATCTCTGCGGTAAGCAGATTCACGAAAAGTAAGCCCCTCAGCAAGCCTCATCAATAGCAATATGGCCCGGTTCCAACCCACCTTGGAACCGGGCCATATGCTTATGAAGCGTCGGCGGCTATGTGCGCAAGCGCCTCAACGAGCTCCTGCGAACTCACTGGTTTACTCAGGTGCGCGTTCATGCCCGCCTCACGCGAAAGCCTGCGATCGTCGGCAAAGGCGTTGGCGCTCACGGCGATAATCGGCGTGGTCGCGGCATCCTCGCGATCGAGCGCTCGAATCCGACGCGTGTCCTCAAGGCCATCGATACCGGGCATCATGATATCCATCAACACCACGTCGTACTCGTGCGGCGCGCTCGCGGCAAACATCTCGACGGCAGACTCACCATCCTTAGCATGCGTCACGACGGCACCGGCGCGGGCGAGCGTAAACTGTGCGATCTCGGCATTCAGGTCGTTATCCTCTACGAGCAAAACGCGCAAGCCCTGGAGCGCATCGCCGTCGCCCGCATTCACGCGCACTGCCTGAGGAATCTCGGAGCACTTGCACTTCTCAAACGGCAGACGGATGGTAAACGTCGTCCCCTGCCCCAAGATGCTCGAAAAGCTCATGGTTCCGCCCATAAGCTCGACCAACTGTTTGGCAATAGGCGCACCCAGGCCAGTTCCCGATGAAGCGCCTTCCACCTGCTGCTCCTCGCGACAAAACGGCTCGTAGAGGTGCTGTTGAAACTCCTCACTCATGCCAATACCGTTATCGGCAATCGTGTATTCATAGACGAGGACGCCATCCACCGGCTCCACCTCACGGCACGTCAGGCGAACATAACCGCCCCGACGGTTGTACTTGACGGCATTGCCGGCAATATTGAGCAACAAGCGCTTGAGGTGCGTCACGCTCACCCGCGCATAGGGATGATTAAGCGTCTGCTGGTCGCAGATAATTGTCACCAGGCGCTCCTCGGCCTGGCGCTCCAGAATATCGCGCACCTCGTGGTTGAGGGTCACCAAATTTGTGGGAACAAGCTCCAGATCGACCTGGCCGCTCTCCAGGCGACTCATATCGAGCGCCTCATTCGCAAGGTCGAGCAGCAGTCCCGATGCCGTCCAGATCTTTGAGCGGCACTCGGCCTGCTTTTGCAGATCGTCCGCATTGGCATCGCCGACCTCAACCATACCGCGAATGCCGTTGATGGGCGTACGCAGATCGTGGCTCATGCGACGCAGAAACTCCGTCTTTGCCGAGTTGGCAGACGAGGCCTCACGCGCCGCCTTTGCCAGCTTGTCGCCATAGTCGCGCTCCTGCTGCAGCAAGTCCGTCAAACGTCGACGATCAGCGCGGCGACGCACCATCACAACAGTGGCTACAACACCGCTGTAGAGCACCAGCACGCCGGCAGCGACAGCCGCGACGACCTCAAAGTAGCGCTGCGCCGAGGCATAGGTGTACACGTAGAATTTTTGCGCTTTGCCGTATGTGCCCAAATACCACTCGCCGTTGACGTTGACCAGTCGGACTTTGCCGGGCAGGCATCGATCCTTAATTTCGTCGACAATGATGGCGTCCGTCGCGGGCAGGTCGAACACGCCCAATACGGTGGGTTCGACGGCATTGGTCGCAACGACCTTGCCATCGTTTTCGATCACGATATTGCCGCTATCGATGGTTTCATAGCCATCAAGCAGGCTCTGCAGTTTGAGTGTATTGCTTGCAACTGCCTTCGCGCTCTGATGCCTTACCGCGATAACGATGCCCTCGCCATCCTGCCGGGTTACGCAGCCAATGTCTGCGACCGAATCATCCGCAAGCGTAATGCGGGCGGTATAGGACTTAAGCGGATGGGTTGCCACCTCCAGCACGGGCGTCTCTTTGAGATACGTAGCAAGCGACTCGTAGCCCACGTCATCAGTCGAGGACTCGGACACCAAATTGCCCGATGCGTCCGTCACGATCAGTGCGCTCACGTTGAACTGGTCAGCATATTGCTCCAGCGCGGCGTTATCCACCGAGCCGTCGCGCTTTATATCGCGCGCTACCTCTCCGGCAATCTCCATCACACGAATCAGGTTTTTGGTCGCATAGGCGCTGTTAAACGCATCGTAGGAAAGGCTCTGGGTCGCCACGTAATCGACAACGTCGGCAAAGCGCTGCTCGGCCTGGGCCGTGGTGTAGCCGTAGCTCATCATGCCGGCGACAACCGAGAGCGCTATACCCACCAAGGCGGCAAGGAGCCATACCCGAGTCGAATGATTGCCGCGCTCCTCTACGGCGTGGTCGGGCGCATCGATCACGACAGGCCCTCCATATTCAAAAATGGTGCAGGGTCATCAAAGTACTTTGACACCAGGCGCTCCATGGTGCCATCGGCAAGCATTTCTTGGTAGGCATGGGTGAGTTTAACGTCGATACCGCGCGTGTCGTTGAGATCGAAAGCGGTGCCCAAACCAACCTCCAGCAGCGGCTCGTTCAGAATGCGATACGTCACGCCATAGTCTTTTTCATAGGTGAGCAGCGAGGACTTATGTGCGGCAATAGCGTCGACCAGGCCCTCGACGAGCGCCGGGTTCAGGTATGAGCGGTCCGAGAAGCTGTAGAGCTCCTTGATTTGCGGAACCTTTTCATTTGTATGATTGAGCAAAATGCCCTCGGGCTTGGTGGTGGACTGCACCCCCACGACCCTGCCCTCAAGATCGGCGAGCGTGTAGATGTCGCTTTCGGGATTGACCGCGACCACCTGGCGGCTCGCAAGGTACGGGCCGGCCCAACGATATTCGCTTTCGCGACCCGTCATGCTAAAGCTGCCCATGACGCAATCGAGCTCGCCGCTTGCCAGCAGCTCTTTCTTCTTTTCCCAGTCGATCAGCTGGTATTTTGGCTTGTAACCAATGCGGGCCAAAGCCTCGGTCAATATCTCGACATCCAGGCCAACGATATCGCCATACTCGTCGGTATACACAAACGGTGGGTAGAGGTCGCTGCCGACGTTGAGCGTCTTAAGGTCGTCGTCTTTGACCTGAGAGGCATCCAGGCCTTTTGATGCAGACGCCGAGGCCTCGTCATTCGACCCAGAACAGCCAGCTATCGCTACGACAAAAGCACTCGCCACTACAAGCGCAACAAACAACGATATGGCAACCGAGCGGCGAGGTCTTCTCATCGAGCTCCAGACGATCCTGCTTACAGACTGAAATGGTTAAAAATAATAGCAAATGAAACCACTCGAGCGCCCAATGGTTACAGACGCTTTACCCTGCGGGGCCTTCTAGCCGACTTGGCAGAAGGCCCCGCATGCAGCGCGCACTTACCGTGCATTAAAAACGTAGCGGTCCAGGCGGTCGCACGCTTCCCTCACGCGCGAAAGCGGCAGCGCCAGATTCACGCGAATGTGGCAGGGCCCGTGGAACGGGCGGCCGTCCTGATACCCCACGCCCACGCGCGCCCCCTCGTCGAGCAGCCACTGAATATCGCGGCCATGCTCGCGGCACCACTCGGTGCAGTCCAGAAACACCATGTAGGTGCCCTGCGGACGCGAAAACGTGACGCCCTTCCAATGTTTTTCTGCATGCGTGCAGAAGTACTCGATATTGCCGGCAAGCACCTGATTGAGCTCGTCCACCCACTCATAGCCCTGCGGCTGGTAGGCACCGATAAGCGCATGCATGGAGAGGACGTTCATCTCGTTGTAGTGGGTCTTGTTGGACACGGCGCAGATGCGGTCACGCAGCGTCTCGTTGTAGACAATGTGGTAGCTGCCGACAAGGCCCGCCAGGTTAAACGTCTTGCTCGGCGCATAGAGGGCAACCGTGCGCATGCGGGCATCCTCGCTCACCGACTGCGTCGGGATGTGCTTGTGCCCCGGCAGGATGATATCGGACCAAATCTCGTCCGAAATCACCACGCAATCGTGCTGGCGATAGATGTCCATGGCGCGCTCGATCTCGTCGCGTTCCCATACGCGGCCGCAGGGATTGTGCGGCGAGCAGAACACCGCGGCATGGATGTGGTTTTGGGCGAGCTTGTGCTCCATGTCCTCAAAGTCCATACGCCACACGCCCTGGTCGTCAAGCTTAAGCGGGCTGTGGACAATGTGATAGCCCGCGGCCTCAATGGACTTGGTAAAGCCGATGTAGGTAGGGCTGTGGACCAGCACCGCATCGCCCGGCTGGACATACGCGCGCAGCGTCGACACGACGCCGCCCAGCACGCCGTTTTCGTAGCCGATATGTTCAGGGCTCAAACCTTCGACGCCATTGCGGCGGTTCTGCCATTCGATGATGCGATCGAAGTACTCAGCGCGCGGGTTAAAGTAGCCAAACATGGGGTGCTGGGCACGCTGAATGATGTGTTCCTGGACCGTGGGCACCGTGGCAAAATTCATGTCGGCCACCCACATGGGGATGCGGTCGAAGCCCTCGTCGGGTGCGTTCGGGGCCATACCGGGGATCTCACCCCAAGAGTCAACAGCGATAGAGTCCATGCCGTGGCGGTCGATAAGCGAGCTAAAGTCGTATTTCATGCTGAGCCCCCGTGCAAAGTTGATTGTTTTGGTAGGCGTTATTGTCCACCAGCGTGGGCGGTTTTGGCGCGGGGTTTGGCGCTTAATTTGACGGGTACGGACGAATGGCTGGTTAGTCTTGCGCGTCGTTGACGGCAACTACGGTTAGCTGGGTTTCATCGACCGCAAACGATATGTCGAGCCCGGCGTAAGCCAAGTGATAAACGCGGTTTGGCTCGTGCTTGCTGCCTGCGCGGCGTGGATCTTGGCAAAGGACCTCGACCAAGCCGGGGAGCTTTGCGGGCGGGACCATATCCTGCAGCGCTTGCGGGAACTCAACATCGAGCTCTTGCCACGGAGCATCCTCAATCCAGCCGCCCGTCGCATCCGGGTGACAGTCGGCAAATGGAATGTAAGGCTTGATATCGTAGATGGGCGTGCCATCGCGCAGGTCGGCCCCCAGCACATGGATGATGGGGCCATCGTCGGTGAGCTCAACGTGATCGAGCCTTACGCAGGTAAGTCCGATAGGATTGGGGCGAAACGGGCTGCGCGTGGCAAAGACGCCCACGCGCTCGGCTCCGCCCAGACGCGGCGGGCGCACAGTTTTCGACCACTTGGCATTGGTGCCGGACCTGTCCTGCGTCTTGGCATCGGCAGCTATGTCCTTAGCCGTGCCGCCGGGCGTTCCGTTTTCGAAGCGCCACAACAGCCATAGGTGAGAGAAGGAGTCCAGGCCCTCAACCGCTGCCTTGGAGGCAAATTCCGGCTCAAAGACGATGCGTCCCTGCAGATGAGGCGCCAAAAAGCTGTTGCGCGGAATGCCGAACTTCTGCGGCAGGTCGGTATGTATGTGTGCAATAGGTTCCATGCCGGTCATTGTACGGCATGGAGGCGTGAGGCGTTGCGCGCAATTCTTCGCCGCGGTCTCCCGTCGTGCAACCAACGGTTGCTTGGAAGGGCGTCTGCCGCCGCGTATGCTTAAGCCATCAACCAGCAGAAAGGAGCCGCTATGGCCTTTGCAGAAAAGCTCATTGCCGTTCGTCGCGCCCATCACCTTACCCAGGAGCAGCTCGCCGCCAAGCTCTTCGTCACGCGCCAAGCCGTCAGCCGTTGGGAGCGCGACGAGGTCACCCCGGGCATCGACATGATGAAGCTCATTGCCGCCGTAACCGGCGAGCCACTGTCCCACCTGCTCGAAATGCCCGAGCATTATTGCCAGAGCTGCGGCATGATACTCACGCCCGACGACTGCGGCACCGATGCCACGGGCGCCACGACCGACCATTACTGCAAGTGGTGCTACGACCACGGCAAGTACACCTACGACACCACCATGGAGGCGATGATCGAGGATTGCGCTCCGCGGCTGGCGCAAAACACCGGCATGTCGCTCGACGAAGCCGTCTCGCTCATGGGCGCCGTCCTGCCGCAACTGGAGCGCTGGCGCACCGTGCAGGAAAACGAGGAGCGCTACGGCGCCGAGGCTCGGAAGCGCTACGGCGATGAGGCGATCGATGCAGCAAACGAAACGTTACTGGACATGGACCCTCAGACATGGAGCGACATGAAAGAACTTGAACGCGCTATTCTGGGTCAGCTCTCGATTGCCATGGGCGATGGCGATGCGAATGGAAGCGAGGCTCGCAAGCTCGTCGCGATGCATCGTCGTTGGATTGGTCTCAACTGGGGACACGAGCCCCAAGACGAAGCATACCTGGGCCTCGCCCACGGCTATCTTGCCGACCAGCGCTTTGTTGACTACTACGACAAGCCCTGCGGCACCGGAGCCACGGCGTTTCTGGTACAGGCCATTGAGTCGTCGTTGACGCGTGCATAGACCGCGGCGGCTTTGGGTATTTCAATCGAAACCTCAACCGATTGGAGACCCATGGCTACTGATCATGAGCTCGTGCTCTACGTTATGACCGGCTGCCCGTATTGCATAAAGGTCAAGCGCTTTTTGGCCGATAACGGCGTGACCATTCCTGAACGCAATATCTCGACCGATTCCGATGCCGAGCAAACGCTTATCGCCGTCGGCGGAAAACGCCAGGTTCCCTGCCTGTTCATCGACGGCAAGCCACTCTACGAATCGAGCGACATCATCGCGTGGGCGCAAGAGAACCTGCTCTAGTACGCGCATCCCGTCCGTCCAAGGCCCCACCCCATACGGCCTAAACATGTACACCAGCATCCAAAGTCGACATTTTTCGACATCTTTGGATGCTGGTGTACAGCTTTTGCGGGTAGTCATCGGGGACGTTCTTAAATGCCTAGTCGCTAAAGAACGTCCCCGATGTCTAACTAGCCGCGGAAGCGGGCTGCGGATGCGAGCGGTTGCTCGCGGAAGACGCGGTCGACGGCGGCGCGGTATTCGTCGACCTTCTTGGTCTTGCGCACGATCTTATGGACGGTGGCGGGATCGGCGAAAGCGCACTTGGCGTAGAACCACCACTCCTTCATGCGAAAGACCGCGTTGCCGCCAATCTCTTCTGCATAGGCCGCGAACAGCGTGTCATGGAAACGTTGCAGCTCGGCGACGGTGGCGGCAGGGCCGCCGTTTACCATGCGTGCCAGCGCAGGGTTTGCAAGCAGACCGCGGCCCAGCATTACATGGCGCGTGTCGGGATAGGCAGCAACCAGCGCATCCATGTCCTCGAGGTCAAAAATGTCGCCGTTATAGGCTACCGGGAACGGCGCCCGCTCAAGCGTCTCGCCATAATACTCTTTGCGCGGCGAGCCCGTATAGCGATCCTTTTGCACGCGCGGATGCACGATCAGCTCGGCAAGCGGCATACGACAGTAGAGATCGAGCACGCGCTCGTACTCAGCATCGCTCTCAAGCCCCAGCCTGGTCTTTACCGACACCGGCAGTGGTGAGCGCTCGCACACGTCGCTCAAAAACACCTCGAGCTCATCCAGGTTGCGCAAGAAACCCGAACCCTTGCCCTTGGCAACGACTGTTCCCGAGGGACATCCCAAGTTGAGGTTGACCTCGTGGTATCCCATGTCGGCGAGCACCTGTGCCGCCCACACAAACTCATCCGCGTTCTTGGACATGAGCTGAGGCACCACGTTAAGCCCCTGGTTATTGGCAGGATCGACCTCCTTAAACGCCTTGCCGCCAAAGCGATTGCCCACCCGCGGCGGCGGCAAAAACGGCGTGTAGTAGCAGTCGAGCGCACCAAAGCATTCTGCATGCACGCGGCGGAACACATGCCCGGTAATCCCCTCCATGGGGGCCAGCGATAGAATCATCAACATCAACTTTCAAATCAATGTGACAAAGGGACCGTCCCTTTGTCACATTTGTACATCATTCGAGTGTTTATTTTGGCACAGCGGCGCAGGCAATCCCATGCATGTTATTCGTCCTTGGGCAGCGGCTTCATGCTCCAAAAGATGACGTTCATAATGATGACAATCACCAGGACAACACCATTGGCCACCCAAAAGCCCATGTTGAGCCCAAGCCACTCCGTAGTCCCAAACAAATCGATCCAAATCTGAGCCCAGTTCATGTGAACGCTCCTCTCTACATCGAAGTCACTACAGCAGCTCGCCGTAACGCTTGACATAGGCCTTCTTAAGGCTCGTCGCCAGCGCCATGTACAGCAAGATGCACGGAATCAGGAACAAGAAGTACTCGATGGGCAGTGCTCCCAGACCCAGCGTGGGGCCAAGCGGGCTAAACGGGATCAGCGTGAGCAGTGCAATGCCGGTCATCGTGAGCAGCATCACCGGAGCCGAGGCACGACTCTGGATAAACGGCAACTTGGGCGTGCGAATCATATGGATAACCAAAGTCTGGCTCCACATGGATTCGACGAACCAACCAGCCTGGAACAGCGCGATGTAGGCCAGCTGCATCTGCTCCAGCGCGGCACCCGAGTAGACGCTCGCCAGCTCGTTGAACAGTACACCGTGGCTCACAAACAGGGGGCAGAAGACAAAGTACATAAAGATGTAGGTCATAAAGTCGAAGATGGAGCTGGTGGGCCCAATCCAGATCATGAACCTGCCGACACTCGAGGCATCCCAGGCACGTGGCACGCGCAGGAACTCCTCGTCCACGTTGTCCCAGGGAATCGCCAGGCAGCTGCAGTCATAAATCAAATTGAGCAAGATCAGCTGAATGCTCATCATGGGCAAGAACGGCAGCAGGGCAGACGCGGCAAGTACGCTGAACATGTTGCCGAAGTTGGAGCTCGCGGTCATCTTGATGTACTTGATCATGTTGGCGTAGGTCTTACGCCCCTCGACGATGCCCTCCTCGAGCACCATCAGATCCTTCTCGAGCAAGATGATGTCGGCGGACTCCTTAGCAACGTCGACGGCCGTGTCGACCGAGATGCCGATGTCAGACGACTTCATGGCTGAGGCGTCGTTGATACCGTCGCCCATATAGCCCACCACATGCCCGTTCGCACGCAGGACGGAAACGACGCGCGACTTTTGGTCGGGCGTGAGCTTGGCGAAGACCTGCACATCCTCGGCCCGGCGAGCGAGCTCGGCGTCATCCATGTCAGCGATGTCACTGCCGAGCAACATGTTGTTGACCTGCAGCCCCACCTGTTTGCAGATGGTACGCGTAACCTTCTCGTTGTCGCCAGTCAGGATCTTGGTGGCAACGCCGTGATTGCGCAGCGCCTCGATCGCATCGGCCGTCGACTCTTTGGGCGGATCCAAAAAGGCCAGGTAGCCGATTAGGACCATGTCGCGCTCATCCTCGGCGCTAAAGGCACCGGCGGGTGACGGGTTGGACTTTTGAGCAATCGCCAGCACACGGAAACCGTCGTCATTAAGGTCGGAAACTGTCGCCAGAATGCGCTCGCGCACCTCGTCGTCCAGCACATGAACGCCGCCGTCGATCTCGGCATGCGAGCACACCGACAGCATTTCCTCGACCGCGCCCTTGGTAACCATCTGGGTCTTGCCGCTGCGATCGCGCACCACCGTGGTGAGGCGACGGCGCGTAAAGTCGAACGGCACCTCATCGACCTTCACGTAGGCCTCGGAAAGATCGGTGAGACTCGGGTCGTTTTGCTCCTCTTCCTCCGTGCACTTGATGATCGCCAGATCCATCAGATTCTTGTAGCCCGTCTGGAAATAGCTGTTGAGGTAGGCGTGGCGCAAAACGCGCGAATCCTCCTGGCCGTCGATGTTCCAGTGATACTCCAGCACCACCTGGTCCTGCGTAAGCGTGCCGGTCTTGTCGGTGCACAGCACGTCCATCGCGCCAAAGTTTTGAATCGAGTTGAGGTTCTTAACGATCGTCTGCTTTTTACTCATGGCAACCGCGCCCTTGGCAAGGCACGTGGTAACGATCATGGGCAGCATCTCGGGCGTCAGACCCACGGCAATGCTGATGGCGAACAGGCCGGCATCGAGCCAATTGCCCTTCGTGACGCCGTTGATCAAAAAGACAAACGGAACCATTACCATCATAAAGCGGATGAGCACCCACGAGACGCTGTTGACGCCCTTGGAAAAGCTCGTCTCCGCAGCGTCGTCGGACAGGCTCGACGCCATGGAACCAAACAGGGTCTGCTCGCCCACGCTAAAGACGAGCGCCGTCGCGCTGCCCGATATCACGCTGCTGCCCATGAGGGCAATGTTCTCGAACGACGTGGCCGAATCGGACTCGGTGCAGGTCGTGGGGACCTTCTCGACCGGCTCGCTCTCGCCCGCCAGGCTGGCCTGGCCCACAAAGAGGTCCTTGGCCTCGATAATCCTCACGTCGGCGGGAATCATGTCACCGGCGGACAGATGCACGATGTCGCCGACCACCACGTCGTCGATGGGAATCTCGGTCCTGGGGACATCCTTGCGGGTGACCGTCACGGTGGTCGTGATCATGTCGAGCAGCTTTTCGGCCGCATTGCCGCTACGCGCTTCCTGGACATAGCGCAGCGTGCCCGAAAGAACCACCATCGTGGTGATGATAATCACCGTCAGCGGGTCAAAGTCCTCCGGCGTGTTGCCCATCATCGACAACGCCGGGAATATCATGTCCGTCGTTGCCGAGATAATGGCTAGGAAAAACAGGATTGCCGTAAAGGGATTGACGAATGCATCCGCGAGCTTGCGGACAAGCGACTTTTTCTTGCCGCGCGTGACCACGTTGCGTCCGTTATCGGCCTCGCTGTGCGCGACCTCGTCGCGGTCCAGACCACCCAGGTTCGAGCCCACCCAGGACATGGCGTCCATCAGCGGGATAGTTGCCGCATGCTGGATGCGGCCCTCTGCACGATGCCTGATCAGTTCGTTTTGCGCTTGGACTGCAGATGGCGTATGGCGCATATTCAGCTTCTTCAATTGCCTTGCTCCGTTCTGTCGATCGGATGCAGAGCCGTCTAGCCGCGACGCCCGCCATTAAGGTGGACCTGCGCCGGCAGACATCGCCCTGCCTTGCCGGTACTGTCACTGCCGCTCACGGTCCTCACCTTCCCTTCGCGTCTGCGACTGTCCTTAGAATAGAAAAGCCGCAAGACCGGGCACATGGCTGGTTTCTTGCGGCTTTCTTGCGATTTGGCAAGGATTGTCAGAGTGGCTTTTGGGGTCGATAGAAGCGGACGATTCAACGCGTTACTCGGCTATTTTATAGCCCACACCCCAAACAGTTAGCAGGTACCGGGGATTGTCGGGCTCGGGTTCAATCTTCTTTCGGATCTTGCGGACAAAGGCCATGATGTTACTGTCATCGAGCAGATATTCGTCTTGCCATACAGCGCGATAGATTTCCTCTTTGCTAAAGACTGTGCCCCGGTTGCTCGCCAAAAAGGCCAGGATATCGAATTCTTTGGGCGTGAGCGAAACGGGCGCGCCCGACACTTTAACGGTGCGCGAAGCCAGATCGATGGAAAGATCGCCGATAACGATGGGCTCCGCAGCGGCACTTGTCTGCGAGCCGGCAACTGTCAGTTCTATGGCGGTCAGCCCGCCCGATGCGATATCGGCAAACACGGGTGCAAGTTCGAGAGCGGCGGCGCTACCGGACGAGAACAGCGCGTTGCTGAGCTCGGCGGCCTCTGCCGGCGTAATCGCTATGTTGGTTCTGTTGGTACGCATAGAACCGCCCTAGAACAGACTGCTCGAGCGGGACAGGTAAACCCGCTTGATCGTCGAAACAACAACAAGATACAACACGCTCAGCAGTGCAACGATGCCCAGATACCACATGGGCAGCGTGACAAGGCCGAGCAGTTGCGCGGCAGGACTCAGCGCGAGAAGGGCCGAGGCGATAAGCATGGTGGCGACCATTATCACGAGCGGACGACACGGCCGGTCCCCGTCGCGAACGTTCCGCGCTCGCAAGACGAGGAGCACGAGCGATTCGGTCCAAGCGCACTCCAGTAACCATCCGGTCTGGAAGGTCGCGATAAAGGCCGCCTGGCCCGCAGCACTCAACGTGACAAAGGACCCACCGCACACCGCGGGGCAAACGCCCAGGAGTAAAATGGCAAACGTGATGATGTCAAACGCCGAACTCGCGAAGCCAAAGTGAAGCATAAAGCTGCCGAGGCCCTTGCCCGACCATGCCTTGGGACGGGCGATCTCCGCATCGTCGACGTTATCCCACGAGAGCGCCAGGCAGGTGGCGTCATAGCACAGGTTGAGCAAAAGCAGCTGAGCGGCGGTTGCCGGCAAAAACGGCAGGAAGATACTCGAGGCGGCAACCGAGCAGATATTGCCAAAGTTGGAACTCGACGCGATGCGAATGTACTTGGAAGCGTTGGCGAACGAAGTCCTGCCTTCGCTGACGCCCTCGGCGACCACGCCCAGGTCGCGCTCGAGCAGTACCAGATCGGCAACCTTTTTGGATTCCGCTGCCGCCGAGTCCACAACGATGCCGACATCTGCCGACGTAAGCGCCGGCACATCGTTCACACCATCGCCGATATAGCCGACCGTATGGCCAGAGAGTCGAATGAGACTGACAACATGAGCCTTTTGCGCGGGCGTGAGCTCGGCAAACACACGAGTACGCCCCACGCGAACAAGCGCCTCGGACTCCTCCATGGCATCGAGCATGCTGCCGGTGATAACGCTATCGGCAGGAATGCCCAGGCGCGAACAGGTTGACCGGGCAACCGAAGCCGAGTCGCCGGTAAGCACGCGCACCTCAACGGAAAGGTCGGACAGCGCGCGCACGGCGGCGCGAGCGCTTGCCTTGGGCCGATCGAAAAAGCCCAAAAAGCCGCAGAGCACCAGGTCACCCCAGTCCGAAGACGTTGTGCTGTAGGCAACGGCGAGGACCTTGATGCCGTCGGCACGCATGTCCTCGGCAACCTCATAGGCGCTCTGGCGGCCCGCGGCGTCCATGGGGACGAGTTCCCCTTTAAAGTTGGCCCAGGCACAACGAGCGCAAACACTCTCGACCTCGCCCTTTACGATGGTCAAGTGATTGCCAGGGCGAGTCTGCAGCCCCAGGCAACCAAGCGCCCCAGGCATGGCATCGAGCTTAACACCCGAAGCCTTGGTGACGTGGTCGAAAGGATCAGATGCGTGCAGGGTAAATGCGCCTGCGAGGTCTTTGGCGGCGAGACGCAACTCGGGCGCGGCGCACGCGTCGGCAATGGCCCGGTTGAGCTGGTTGGCGGCCGCCCCCTGGCTCGTACTCTCCAAATACGCCAGGTTGAGCGTTTGCTCGCTTTCGTTGCCCAGGATATCGGTATAGTACTCGAGCACCGCGGCGTCCTCGGTGAGCGTGCCCGTCTTGTCCACGCACACCACGTCCATGGAGCCCAGTGATTCCATGGCGTCAACGTTTTTAACAATGACCTGTTTGTTCTTAAGGCGATGCGCGCTGCCCGAAAGGCACACGCTTGTGACGACTGGCAGCATCTCGGGGACCAGGCCAACGGCCGTGCCCAGGGCAAACAGCAGGGCCTGCGGCCAGTCGCCCAGCACAAAACCTCGAATCATAATGACAAACGGCAGCACGATGAGCATGCACCTCACCAGGGCGGCACAGATGCTCCTGGCACCAGCGCCAAACTGCGTGCCTAGCCGAGCGCGCCGCGGCGATGTGGGCGGCTCCTCGGCAACGCGAGCGTGAACGGTTGCCGAAGCCTTTCCGTCAATGATGGTCGTTCCAGCACGGACGGCCTCCCCTTCTCGCTTGACGGTCTGACCGCTCTCGCCCGTAAGCGACGATTCGGAGACAAGGATGTGGTCGCCCTTGGCAAGGACCGCATCGACCGGGCAGAGCATACCGGCATACAGGCGAATCACATCGCCAGGCACGAGCTGGTCGGAATCGACTTGAATCCAGCAAGCGTCGACACGTTTCCAAACGGCCGCATGGTTCGCCTTAAACATGTGCCGGTCGAAGCTGCGCTTGGCTTCGTTTTCGTAGAACAGGCGCACCAGGCCGCCGACCAGCCACATCAAAAACAGCACGGCAGGTGCGAACACTCCTGTCTGGCCTTGCGCCTGCGGTACGACGTCGACCAAAAAGGCCAAGCCGGCAAGTGCAAGCAGCAGCGACGAAAACGGATTAAAGAACGATTTTTTAATCATCGAAGCCTCTTTCTAGCATGGCTTCGATTGTATCCGAGGCGTATACCAGCATCCCCGCCCCAGACCTTGCGACTTCCTTGCTTTTACGCGTGACAAAGTTTTGCTATTGCTCACTTGCGCCGCACTTGGGATGCAGGGTAAACAGTGAAGGAGCTGCAGAGCAGGCCTACGCTCCAGTTGCCGCTCAAAAACGCCGTGACCACGTCGCAGATATCCTTGCTCGCGCTCATCTTGGTTGGGGACATCGGCCTTCTGCTCATTGCGGTGAGTATCTTGCTCTATGCTCTTATCCAACGCTAGCCCAGACTGACGCGCCCCGCGCGCCGCAACGACCGCCACGACACCAAGGACCGGCAATGGCTACACTTTCCGAACAAGAACGCAAGCGCATCCGGCGATACTGCATCTACCCCAAGATTGCCGGTGCGGCGCTTGCCATGGCATTCGTGCTGCCATTTTTGATCATTCCCTTCGAAATGATTGACGACATCGTCTTTCATCACGAAGGCTTCCAAGAGACGGGTATGATGACCGCCCTGGTGCTCACCGCCATCGAGCTCGTCATATTCTGCTACTGCACGCTCGCGCCACGCTTTGGTATGCGCGGCAAGCAGTGGAAGAAAATGCAGCGCCGACTCGTCGTCGAGCAGACCGAGAAAGACCGCTCGGCACAAATCGCAGGCGTTGTCGGTACGCAGGCCGCCGCGCGCTTACTCAAGAACAGCGACAACGAGACCGCACGCAATCTGGGCAGCGCGGCAGAAGTCGCCGCTGCCGTAGGCGCCGTTGCCACCGCAGCAGACGTGCTTACCGAGAGCTTCGCTAACGCAAAGGCCATGGCGGAGGCCTGCGGCTTGCCTATCCCCCGTGCAAAAAAGTGGATCATCGCGCTTGTGGCGCTACCCCTCGCAATCGTATGCGGTGCCTATATCCCGCAGCTGGCGCAGGGAAACACCGAGATGCAGGAGAACGCCGCGGCCGCGG